>JANYDQ010000360.1 GCA_025363555.1 Bacteroidota bacterium
GTTTACCTGTTTTGCAACTGTTTTTTTTCTTAAAACAGTTGTTTCTAACCTGGTCGCAGTGGGTTTTAACTGCTGTGCGACTGTTTTTTTTCTTAAAACAGTTGTTTGAAAGAAATCTACAGTTGTAGCTTTGGAAGAAACAGTATTGTCTTTGAATAAAAAAAGCCTGTTTTTTGCAGTGGCATTTTTGGTTTCTTCTGCTTTCTTTTTCATTTTGTTTTTAAAAATTGTTATTGAACAATAATCTTTTTATTGATACTGTTTTTGTGTTATTTTATTTGGATAATTATTTTCTTATTAATTCCAATTCAGATTTAACCTTTAAATATTTTCTTTTTTTTGAAGATAAAGAAGTGGCAGGTTTTTCTATTTTATAAAAATCTTTTTCTACAAACTCAAGTGTAGAGCCACCTGGAATATCATTTAGCAAGCCGGGCTTTTTGAGTACTTGTCTTAAAAAATCGAAAGTAAGCCCGATGTTCCTGTTTATGGTTTCTTTATTTGTCATTTTTTTATCTTTTTAAAGTATCGTTCTTTGTAAAATTCCCATCTGTCTTTAATATCCTGTTCTGCATAATTTAGTGCGTCTTCTTGTATTCTATGGCTTAGTGTGGCATACATTTTAAAGAGTTTTAAAAGTATTCATCTCCCTCCTGAATCAATTCATCGGTAATATTAAGCAATTATTATTTACAAACTACTTTTTTCAAAGATTTATTTTAAAATAATTAAACCGGCAAGAAAAGCGAACTACCTTATCAGCATAAACGAGCCATTTTCCAAATGCTGTTTGCTATCGGCATCCTCCAGGTTAAGAATAAAGAAGTAGGTTCCGTCAGCCGCTTTTTTGCCTCCTGTCATAAATCCATCCCAGCCGCCATTTACGGTGTTCCATTCGTAAATTTTTAATCCCCAACGGTCGTAAATGCTGCATTCCAGGCTTGCCACTCCTTTGCAGTTAATGCTAAACACATCGTTTATTCCATCATCGTTTGGTGAAAATACATTTGGAATAATAATAGAATAAGTAGCATACGTTACCACAATTGCTTGGGCAGTATCAGGACACAGCCCGTTGAAAGAAGCAATTAATGTTACAATAAAAGTTCCGGCTCCTATGTATGTATAAGTCGGGCTAAAGGCAGTGTCGGTGGGGCTTCCGGTGCCATAATTCCATACAAACCCATTTGCATTTGTGCTTGTATTGGTAAAGTCAACCGTTAAAGGAATGAACCCCACCGCAGGGTTTGGAGTGGTATAGAAAGAAGCATGAGGATAACCAACATCAATAACGGACATGGTATCTGTGTCGGAACAGCCTGTAGAATCGGAAACCGTGAGCGTATAAATACCACCTGCACCCGCTGTGGCGGTGGAAGTAGTTGCCCCGGAAAGAATAGTACCTCCGGCAGTTGTCCAGTTGTAAATCATTGTTCCGCCCCCGGTAGAGCCTGTTCCGTTAAGTGTTGCAATGGTACCAAAACCGCAACCAATGGTTTGGTTGGTTCCGGCATTTGCAACAGGAACAGGAAGAATAGCCACTGTGGTGGAATGTGAATTAGGGCAAACGCTGGTTACAGTATAAGTAACGGTATATATTCCGGGGGTAACAGGCAAAGTAATAACGCCTGTTGACGTATTAAACGATGCACCTAAAGCAGGTGTAACACTAAACACACCTCCTGCAAAGCCTGTAATTACAGGTGTGGGGTTACCCGCATTGTTACAATACGTTGGATTTGAATAATTGAAACCGGCATTATCAAGCGGAGTGATGGTGAGAACAAGCAAATCGCTTAACGAAGTACAAGTACCGGCAGGGTCGTTGGTGGTTAATGTCAGGGTTACGCTTCCTGCTGCAGTATCAGCCGATGATGGCATATAGACAGGATTTACTATAGATGAATCGCTGAATGTACCCGTACCGGAGGTTGTCCAGGTGGAGGAAGTGGCGCTTCCACCTATGGTTCCTGATAAAGTATAGGTACTGTTAGCACAAATAGTAGCATTTGCACCTGCTGTAACAGTTGCAGCCAGGTTGATTTGTAAAAACATAAAATCGGATAAGGCAGGACACGGACCAATAGGGTCGTCAGTAGTAATGGTTAATATTACGCTACCAGCTGTAATATCTGCCAATGATGGAGTATAGGTGGTATTACCTACAGTTGGATTTGCAAATGTTCCTGTACCTGAAGTAGTCCATGTTAATGAACTTGCCGCACCTCCTATCACTCCATTTAATGTTGCGGAAGAACTGGAACAAATGGTGTCATTAGCACCAGCATTGACTGTTGGAGCCTGGAAAATAGTTAATATCATAAAATCGGAGTTACTTGCACAGGGTCCGGGAGGATTGTTGGAAGTGATGGTTAATGTTACCGTTCCTGCCGCCACATCAGCCAATGAAGGATGATAGGTTGAATTTACCAGGGTATTATTGGGAGTGAAGAAACCAGTACCGGAACTTGTCCAGGCAACACTTGTTGCACCTCCGCTCATTGTTCCCTGCAAAGTATAATTACTTCTTTCGCAAATAGAATCATCAACACCTGCACTTACAGCAGCAGCAGTGTTTAATTGCAATAATAGGGTATCAGAAACGGCAGGGCAAGGTCCGGCAGGGTCGTTAGAAGTTAAAATAAGCAGTACACTTCCGGCAGTGCCATCAGCCAAAGATGGAGTATAGACGGCATTGGGCAAAGCCGGATTATTAAAAGTTCCGCTACCGGTTGTGGTCCATGTGGAGGATGTAGCTCCACCCCCTATTGTTCCTGAAAGTGTTATTGTTCCTGTTGAACAGGCGATGGTATCGCTGCCGGCATTAACTATTGCCGGGGAATTTATGGTCAGCGTTGCAGTTGCATTGCCTGTTGAACAGCCATTGGCAGCACCAATCGTGTTGGTTATGGTATAAGTGCCGGGCAAACTGGAAGCAAGATTTACCTCGCCTGTTAGTGTATCCACAAATACTAATCCGGCAGGAGTTGCTGTAAATACCCCTGTGAAAGCAGGGAACACAACTATTGGTAACGGGTTGGCATCACTCTGACAATAAACCGGGGCACTATATGTAAATGCTGCGGAAGGCGCAGATAGTATGGTTATTACAAAAGAGGAAGTATCAGGGCAAATTCCGTTGGTGGTGTAGGTTATAGTATAAGTTCCTAATGCGGATGCCGATAAATTTATTAATCCTGTCGTGTTGTTAAGGAATATCAAACCAGCAGGTACAGCAGTAAATGTTCCTCCCGTTAATCCTGTTATTATTGCACCTGGATTTGTACCTGTTGCACAGAAAATGGTTGTTGAATAAGTGAAATTTGCGTTATCCAGCGGATTCACCACCACAGTTATTGTTTGCGGTAATATACTTCCACAACTTCCGGTGGTGGCAGTTGGGGTTACAGTATAAACAACAGTTTGAGGAACTAAAGTATTATTTACTATCACATCATTGATTAATGCTGTGGATTGTAATGTGGTGCTTTCTCCCGTTGTATTAATATTATCTGCTGCAATCCAAACAAACGTTGCAGGTACGGTTGATGTTAATGCAATGTTTAATGCAACTCCACTGCAAATGGTATCTGCTGATGAATTCGTAATTACAGGCGCAGGATTTACAACTACGGATATTGTTTGCGGTAATATACTTCCACAACTTCCGGTGGTGGCAGTTGGGGTTACGGTATAAATAACAGTTTGAGGAACCAACGTATTATTTACTATCCCATCATTGATTAATGCAGATGAAACCGGTGTGGTACTTTCTCCTGTAGTGTTTGGGTTGTTGGCTGCTACCCATGTAAACGTTGCAGGGACTGATGATGTTAATCCAATGTTTAATGCTACTCCACTGCAAATGGTATCTGCTGATGAATTCGTAATTACAGGCGCAGGATTTACAACTACGGATATTGTTTGCGGCAATATACTTCCACAACTTCCGGTGGTGGCAGTTGGGGTTACGGTATAAATTACAGTTTGAGGAACCAATGTATTATTTACTATCACATCATTGATTAATGCTGTGGATTGTGATGTTGTGCTTTCTCCTGTTGTGTTAATATTATCTGCTGCTATCCAAACAAAGGTTGCAGGTACAGTTGATGTTAATGCAATGTTTAATGCTACTCCACTGCAAATAGTATCTGCTGATGAATTCG
>JANYDQ010000376.1 GCA_025363555.1 Bacteroidota bacterium
GGATATTTTTAAAGCAGAGAAAAAAGGTGAGGACAAATGGGCAAATGTAACCAATATGAAATACCCTATTAATTCGGCTGCCGATGATTTCGCAATTATTTTCGAAGGAAAAAAAGAAAGAGGGTATTTATCTTCTAACCGTGTTGGCACCAAAGGGGCAGATGATATCTGGTCTTTTGTATTACCACCGTTGATTTATACTTTGGATGGTGTTGTAAAAGATTGTAAGTTTGGTGAAGCCATTGCAGGGGTAACCATTAAATTAATTGGTTCTGATGGTTCATCGGTAGAAACAAAAACAGATGTGGCAGGGCATTATAATTTTGCTGAAAATGGTCAGGACAGGTATATTAATACCAATACATCTTACACCATTACTACTGATGTAGGTAAAGATGTAAAAACAAAAGAAGCACCTGATGGTTTCTTTAACAGTGCTGAAAAAGCCAAAGAAACTACCGTGGGCGAAGATGTGGGAAAATCGTTTACACATAATTTTTGTTTGAAACCGATAGAAAGAGAAGTTCGTTTTCCTGATGTATTATACGATTTAGGAAAATCTGATTTAAGAGCGGAATCAAAAGATTCGTTGGATTTCTTATATCAAACATTGGTTGATAATCCAACTTTTGTAATCGAATTAAGTTCTCATACGGATTATAGGGACCCAAAAATAAACCAGCAATTGTCTGAAGACCGTGCAAAAGCTTGTGTGGATTATTTGATTACAAAAGGAATTCCGGCAGAAAGAATGAAACCAAAAGGATATGCTGAAAGTCGCCCGGTTGTTTTAGATGTAGATAAAACATTGCCAAGTGGAAAAGTGGTGGTAAAAGGAACTACTCTTACACAAAAATGGATTGATAAAAATTATCCTATAACAAAAAGCAAAGAAGATTATGAATACATCATGCAATTGAACAGACGTACGGTGTTTAGTGTGTTAAGCAAAGATTACTTTAATCCAAATGCTCCTAAGGATGCTCCAAAAAAGAAAACGGATGATGACGATGAATAGTATTGATTAATATCAACATTTAATAAACATCCCGTCCTGATAGCTATCGGGACGGGATGTTTCCTTTTAAGAACTATGAGTACTGATAACAGATATAATTTACGCGGAGTTTCGGCTTCTAAAGAGGATGTTCATAATGCTATTGTAAAAATAGACAAAGGATTATTTCCCCGTGCATTTTGCAAAATTGTTCCTGATTATTTATCGGGAGACGAAAACTACTGTTTAGTAATGCACGCTGATGGGGCGGGAACCAAATCGTCCCTGGCATATATGTACTGGAAAGAAACAGGAGACATTTCCGTATGGAAAGGCATCGCACAAGATGCCATAGTTATGAATACAGATGATTTGCTTTGTGTGGGAGCAATTGATACTATTTTACTGTCCTCTACCATAGGGCGAAATAAAAATTTAATTTCTGGAGAAGTTATTTCTGCTCTCATCAACGGAACCGAAACTTTGCTGGAACAGATGCGCAGTTATGGAATAGGTATTTACTCCACCGGTGGCGAAACTGCCGATGTTGGCGATTTGGTGCGAACCATTATTGTTGATTCCACTGTTGTTTGCAGGATGAAAAGAAGCGAGGTAATTGACAATGCAAATATTCAGCAGGGAGATGTTATTGTGGGATTATCTTCTTGCGGACAATCGAGCTACGAAACCGAATACAATGGAGGAATGGGAAGTAATGGTTTAACTTCTGCGCGGCATGATGTGTTTGCAAAATTACTGGCTCAAAAATATCCTGAAAGTTATGATTCATTAGTGCCTACAGAGTTGGTGTATTCGGGCAATATTAATTTAACAGATAAAATAGAGGTGGGAGGGCAAAAAATGGATGCCGGTAAATTAGTCCTTTCTCCAACCCGAACGTATGCACCAATAATAAAAAAAGTGTTAGATGCTCATCGTGCCCGTATTCATGGAATGGTTCATTGCAGCGGAGGTGGACAAACAAAAATTTTACATTTCATAAATGATTTACATATTATTAAAGAAAATCTTTTCCCGATTCCCCCTTTATTCAAATTAATAAAAGAACAAAGCGGAACGGAATGGAAAGAAATGTACCAGGTGTTTAATATGGGACATCGGATGGAATTATATGTTCCAGAAAGCATAGCTAACGATATTATTTCTATTTCAAAATCATTTAAGGTGGATGCTCAAATTATTGGAAGAGTGGAAAAAAGCGAGAAAAAGCAATTAACTATACACACGGAATTCGGAACCTTCTTTTATTAAAAAATGTTAAATTATATTTAGCATCTATATTTACTATACTTTTACGCCACAATTCAGTCAATTAACAATAATAACAAAAAACAATCACAATGAAAAAATCAATGACATTAGTTGCTTGTGCAGTATTTGCATTAGGTACAATGGTTTCTGTGGCTCAAAATGACACAAAAGCTCCTGCTAAAAAAGAAGATGCTAAAATGGCACCTGCTAAAAAAGAAGATGCTAAAAAAGCTGATGCTCCTAAAGCAGACGCTAAAAAAGCAGACGCTCCTAAAGCAGACGCTAAAAAAGCTGAACCAAAAGCAGAGAAAAAATAATAACAGTTTTACTGTTATTAACCAGGAAAAGCCCGTTATGGGCTTTTTTTGTTGGTGGTTGCTTCATCCCGCAAAATATGATTCCCTTTTTTTATTACCTTCGCAAACCGAAAATTAAAATTAATAAAATAATACCGTGTTAGAAAAATTAGCAGCCATAAAAAGACGTTGGGAGGAGGTAGAGCAAAAACTCTCTGACCCCAAAGTTATTGGCGATATGAAAGAATTTAAAAAATTCAATAAAGAATATAAAGACCTGACTAATGTGGTGAATGCCTATCACGAATACAAAAATGTGGTGGAAAATATTGAATTCAATAAAGGCGTTTTAGCTACCGAGAAAGATGATGAAATGAAGGATATGGCAAAAATGGATTTGGACGAACTGATTCCTAAAAAAGAAAAGCTGGAAGATGACATTCGTCAAATGCTGGTCCCTAAAGACCCCGAAGATGCCAAAAATTGTGTGTTGGAAATTCGCGCAGGAACAGGCGGAGACGAAGCAAGTATTTTTGCTGGAGATTTATTCAGAATGTATTCCCGTTTTTGTGATAACAAAGGACTAAAGTTTGAAGTAATTGATTTTAATGATGGAACAATGGGGGGATACAAAGAAGTGATTTGCGAAATAACAGGAGAGAATGCGTATGGTATCATGAAATTTGAATCGGGTGTGCATCGTGTGCAACGGGTACCAAATACAGAAACAATGGGAAGAGTGCATACTTCTGCTGCTACAGTAATTGTAATGCCGGAAGCCGATGAAGTGGATATAGTAATTAATCCCGCTGATTTGGAAATACAGTTTGCCCGTTCGGGCGGAGCCGGTGGGCAGAATGTTAACAAAGTAGAGTCTAAGGTAATGATTACGCATAAACCTACCGGAATTGTATGTATTAGTCAGAAAGACAGGAAACAGTTGGGTAACAGGGAAATTGCGATGACCATGTTGCGAACAAAATTGTATGAAATCGAGTTGAATAAAAAGCTGGAGGCAGAATCTAAAAGACGCAAAACAATGGTTTCTACAGGAGACCGTTCCGAAAAAATTCGTACCTATAACTATCCACAAAACAGAATTACCGACCACAGAATAAATATGACAGTGTATAATTTAACCGATTTTATGGATGGTGATATTCAACCCATGGTTGATGCACTTAACTTAGCAGAAAACTCTGAACGATTGAAAGAAGGAGGAATTGCAGTTTAATAGACAATGACTAAACAGGAATTATTTGAAAATATTAAAAAGAAAAACTCTTTTCTTTGTATTGGTTTAGATACTGATATTGCAAAAATCCCGGCTTATCTATTAAAAGAAGAAGACCCGGTATTTGAATTTAACAAACAAATCATCGATTCAACACAGGAGTATTGTGTTGCCTATAAACCAAACACGGCATTTTATGAAGCCCAAGGCACAAAAGGCTGGGTAAGCCTGGAAAAAACAATTGAATACATTAATGAAAACTACAAAGATATTTTCACCATTGCTGATGCAAAGCGAGGAGATATAGGCAACACTTCATCGATGTATGCAAAAGCTTTTTTAGAAAATCTGAATTTTGATGCTATCACAGTTGCTCCTTATATGGGCGAAGACAGCGTTACTCCTTTTCTTAACTATAAAAACAAATGGGCGATACTTTTAGCCCTTACCTCCAATAAAGGGGCGCACGATTTTCAATCCATTATGATAAACGCTGAAATGGAAGATCAGAATTATTTGTACCAGGAAGTTATTGATAAATCAAAGAATTGGGGAACGTCTGAAAATATGATGTATGTGATTGGAGCCACAAGAGCAGAAATGCTGACAGATGTTAGAACAATGATTCCCGATCATTTTTTATTAGTGCCCGGAGTTGGCGCACAGGGAGGCAGCCTGGAAGAAGTGGCAAAATTTGGAATGAATAAACAATGCGGCTTACTTGTAAACTCATCGAGAGGAATTATTTATGCCGGTGCAACCGAAGATTTTGCAGATAAGGCAAAAGAGGAAGCAAAGAAATTACTATTAGAAATGAAACAATTATTAGAACAGTATTTATGAAAAAAGTATTAAAGTATTACATCTTATTTCGGTTACCGATTATCGTCCTGTTAATCGGGTTAGGAATTTTATCACATTATCTCAAAGACGAAATAACCGCCTGGATATTATATATTCTTGCAGGCATTTCATTGATGTTGTATTTTATGATGGGCACCATGCGTATTGTCCAGGAGGCGGTAACAGATGGTGATGTGGAATTAGCTCAAAAGTATTTGAAGCAAATAAAGTTTCCCCGTTTACTTTTCAAACCCATCCGTTCTGCTTTTTATATGATACAAAGTAATTTGTTTATGGCAACTGATGACCTTGCGGGTGCGGAAAGCAATATTCGTAAGAGTATGCAAACGAAATCGAAAATTGTGGGCGATATGGAAGGGGCGAATTTAATGCAACTGGCATTTATTCAATTGAAAAAGGGGGAGATGAAAGAAGCGCGATTAAATTTAATTGCTGCAATAAAAGCGGGTATTCCTGACAAAGAGAGTTTGTCGGCTTGTTATCTTCAATTAACTTCCATCGAAATTCAACGGAAACAAAACAGGGTGGCGAAAGAGTATTTCAAAAAAGCAAAAGCGCTGAAACCAAAAACGGAAGAACTGGTAAAACAAATTAAGGAAATGGATAAACATATAGTTCGTCTTCCGGGATAATTTAATCGCCTTCCTCTACAACAAAAAACTCACTGAAAATATCCAGTGAGTTTTTTTATGGGTGAAATTTATTTTAAGAAACAATTCTTAATTCTTCCGGCACCCAGGCATCTTTTGTGCCTATCTCGGGTCTTCCGTTTAACTTTAAATAAAAAAACAATTGCAAGCGGTAAGATGACAGCCATTTTATAGGCGCTGCAATAATAGCCTGACTCAATGGCATTTTTTCTTTCCAGGGCAATTCCACTTCCATTGTATTGAGCTGCTCATCGGTAACATCAGCCATATAGTTTTGAATTATTTCCCATTGTTCGTCCAGCCGTTCACTGAAATTCTCAATGGTTAAAGTGGCGCGGTAATCTCCTATCTTTTTTCTTTCTTCAGGAGTAATGTCGTTTACCAGGAACCAGCGAAACATAGTACCGCCAATGCCGGATAAATATTGCATTAACTCGTAAGTGCTTCTTACTTTTTCGGCAGGGCGAAATTCTAAATCACTTTCTTTTATCAGTGGTGCAAGTTGTTTCAGCAGAATAATTTCTCTGTGTATGTTTTTTAAAAGGTGTTGTTTGTGCATCGTTTTGAATTTTAGTTTCACGAAAGTAAGCAATGTTATTTTACAAACACTCAATTATTTTGAAACTTATTTGTAGTTTTGTAAGGATTGTTATCAATACATTATGACCGAAGAGTTTTTACATCATATCTGGAAATTCAGATTGTTTAATCAACTGGAATTGACTACTGCAAACGCGGAGCCGGTAGAGATTATTAAAGTTGGTGAACATAACTTTGATGCGGGACCTGATTTCTTCAATGCAAAAATAAAAGTGGGAACTACAGTGTGGGCAGGCAATGTGGAAATACATATTAATGCAAGCGATTGGCAAAAACACCATCATCAAATCGACAAGGCGTATGATAACATTGTGTTACATGTTGTGTACAATGCTGATAAACCGATCAACAGAACTTCTGGGGAATTGGTACCAACTATTGAAATAAAAAACAGGCTGGACACCAAACTTTTTCAAAACTATCTGAATTTTAAATCCAGTAATGACTGGATTCCCTGTGAAAAACGAATTGGCACTGTTCCCCATCTAATTGTAAACAGCACCTTAGACAGATTATTACTGGAACGCCTGGAACGGAAGTCGAAATTAATTATGGATAGCCTGGCGTTGAATAATAATAACTGGGAAGAAACATTTTATCAATTATTAGCCCGTAACTTTGGTTTTAAAACCAATTCCGAACCTTTTGAATTGCTTGCCAAATCATTGCCTTCCATTGTTCTTGCAAAGCACAAAAGCAGCCTTTTGCAAATAGAAGCATTGCTGTTCGGGCAGGCTGGTTTTCTTGATGAACATTATAAAGACAAATATGTACAGCAACTGCAGAATGAATATGCTTTTCTGAAAAAGAAATTCAAACTTCAATCTATTGATAAACATTTGTGGAAGTTTCTGCGCATGCGTCCGTATAACTTCCCCACCATTCGCCTTGCTCAATTTGCTAACCTGGTTTATAATTCCAGTAATTTGTTTTCTAAAATTATCAGTTCAGAAAAATACAATGAGTTGAACACGCTTATGAATACCGATGTTTCCGTTTACTGGCAAACGCATTATACATTTGATAAAGTTTCCACCCAACGAACAAAGCATTTAGGGGAGGATGCTTGTAATAATATTATTATTAATACCATTGTTCCATTTCTGTTTGTTTATGGCAAACAAAAGGATGAAGAAAAGTATGTAGAACGGTCGTTAGCATTTTTAGAAGCAACAAAAGGCGAAACAAATGCGGTAATAAATAAATGGAAAGCATTGAATATCTCCGCTAAAACGGCTTATTCAACGCAATCATTGCTTCAATTAAAAAATGAATATTGTACTCATAAAAAATGTTTGAATTGCTCTATTGGCAATTACCTGATAAAAAATTCGTAACTTTATTGCAAATAAAAATTTCTGTTATGATTAATAAAATACAACTTTGGTTCGAAACACAGGCATTTGGTGTTTGCGAATGGTGGGGCAAAAAACTCGGCATCAACAGTACTAAAATACGAATGTACTTTATCTACCTTTCTTTTTTTACAGTAGGGTCTCCTGTTATTATTTATTTCATTATGGCGTTTATGCTGGAACATAAAAAGTTTTTTAAGCCATTTAAAAGCAAGCGCAGAAGTGTTTGGGATTTGTAAGAAAGAAGTCTAAAGTAATAAGTCCGGGTATAAAATTCTGCTCATGCTATTTGATAGCGAAGCGAACCATTCAACAATATAACAATATAGCCATTTAACATACCACATTGTCCTCCCTTCGCCACTTTCATAAATTATACATTTCTCTCGGGCTTATTGTTTTAATTGTTGTAATCGGCATAGTGGGTTTTAGTGTTATAGAGCATTATAAAATTTTAGATGCTTTTTACATGACCATTATAACAGTTGCTACTGTTGGTTTTGAAGAAGTTCACCCGCTTAGTGATGCGGGTAAATTGTTTACATCATTTTTAATTATCACAAGTTTTGGTACTTTTGCGTATGCTGTAACAAGTATTTCGAAGTACGTTGCAGACGGAGAGTTTAATAAATATTTTAAAAATTATAAAGTGCAGGCAGCGATAGATAATTTAAACGACCATGTAATCATTTGCGGTTTTGGCAGAAATGGCAAACAGGCTGCACATGTATTAAAACGGCACAATACGAGGTTTGTGGTGATAGAGCAAAAGAAAGAAGTGATTTCGGAAATGAATGTGAAACATTCGGACTTGCATGTGGATGGCGATGCCACTCATGATGAAGTATTGCTGAAAGCAGGAATTTTAAAGGCAAAGGCACTCATCACTACATTGCCGTTTGATGCCGACAATTTATTTATTGTTCTTTCTGCCCGCTCCTTAAATCCCGGATTAGTTATTATCAGCCGTGCTTCGGAAGATAATTCGGATAAAAAATTAAAAACTGCAGGAGCCAATAATGTGATTATGCCTGATAAGTTGGGTGGAGGACACATGGCTGAACTGGTTCTGAAACCGGATGTAATAGAGTTCATAGATTACATTACAGGGCAGGGAAGTGATAATATACGGCTCGAAGAAATTACTTTTGATAACCTCAAGGAAGAATATCAGAATAAAACCATCCGCGATTTGGAAGTAAGAAATAAATCGGGTGCAAACATTATAGGTTACAAAACCGCGCAGGGCGAATACATCATCAATCCTTCGGCTGATACAAAGATTATTCCTGATGCAAAATTATTTGTGCTCGGCACAGCCGACCAAATTGTTAAATTGAAAGAATTATTTGCCTAATTAGTAAACACATTAATTATTAATATATGAAAACAATTTTAGTTACCGGCAGCAATGGGTTATTAGGGCAAAAGCTTGTTTATAATTTAATAAACAGAAAAGATGTAAAACTGGTTGCTACTTCCATTGGAGAAAACCGCCTGATAAAAAAGGAAGGTTACATTTACGAACCACTTGATATTACCAATACAGCGGAAGTGGAAAATATTATTACGAAATATCAGCCCGATGTAATTATCAACACTGCTGCAATGACCAATGTGGATGCATGCGAAACAAAACAGGAAGAATGCGATGCTTTGAACATTACTGCGGTGAGAAATTTTGTGAGCGCAATAGAATCAAGAGCGCATCATGTTCATTTCATTCATCTGTCCACCGACTTTATTTTTGATGGTGAGAAAGGAAGTGAGTATGTGGAAACGGACGAGCCCAACCCGCAAAGCTATTATGCACGTTCCAAATGGGAAGGGGAGAAGATTATACAAATAAGCCCCATTAAATGGGCTATTGCACGAACCATCATTGTTTACGGCATTGTGGATAATATGAGCCGCAGCAATGTGGTGTTGTGGGCAAAAGATGCGTTATCAAAAGGACAAAAAATAAATGTGGTGGACGACCAGTTTCGTTCGCCTACACTTGCCGAAGATTTAGCTGAAGGCTGCATAGCCATTGCCGATAAAGGCGCTACAGGTATTTATCATCTTTCGGGAAAAGAAACAATGAGTGTGTTGGCATTGGTAGAACACGTAGCTGATTATTGGAAACTGGATAAAACATTGATTACCCCCATTAAATCAAACACCCTGAACCAAGCTGCCAAACGCCCGCCACGCACAGGTTTTAATATTGATAAAGCAAAACGTGAATTAGGTTATCATCCGCATTCCTTTGTGGAAGGGTTGGAAACATTGG
>JANYDQ010000392.1 GCA_025363555.1 Bacteroidota bacterium
AGAATTTCAGGTCTTCGGGCATGTGCCAAATCAATTTATTATCTTTTCCAATAACATTGTTTTGGGCAACTGCTACAATTATACTTATTTTCATTTGTTCATTCGTTTATTGGTTTATACCAAACTATACAGCAACATCAGCCTTTATATGCGGATGCGGTTCGTATCCTTCCAACACAAAATCTTCAAACTTAAATCCAAAAATATCTTTTACTTCCGGATTTATTTTCAATGTGGGAAGTTTACGAAGCTCCCGTGTTAGTTGCAGATTGGCTTGTTCGATGTGGTTGGAATAAAGATGAGCATCGCCAAGAGTATGAATAAATTCTCCAGGCTGAAGATTACAAACCTGTGCAATCATCAATGTTAATATGGCATACGAAGCAATGTTGAAAGGAACTCCCAAAAAAATATCCGCGCTTCGTTGATATAACTGGCAACTCAATTTTCCATCTGCCACATAAAACTGGAAGAAGGCATGACAGGGAGGCAATTTCATTTTATCAATTTCGCCCACATTCCATGCACTCACAATCATTCGCCTGCTGTCGGGAGTTGTTTTAATTTGATTAATTACTTGTGTTATCTGGTCAATGGTTCTTCCGTCAACCGCCTGCCAGCTCCTCCATTGCGAACCATACACCGGTCCGAGATTTCCATTTTCATCTGCCCATTCATCCCATATTCTTACTCCATTATCTTTTAAATATTGAATGTTTGTATCGCCTTTTAAAAACCAAAGCAATTCATGTAAAATAGATTTAAGATGAAGTTTTTTTGTGGTCAACATTGGAAATCCGTCTTGCAAATCAAATCGCATTTGATAACCAAACACACTTTTAGTTCCTGTTCCTGTTCTGTCAGTTTTGGTTGCGCCTTTATCCAAAACATGGCGCATTAAATTGTGGTATTGTTTCATATTAAAAATTATTTCTTTTTAGAAGTATCAATTTTAAGTTTGTCGGGATTTTGCCGGGTATCAAAAATTCATTCAATGTAAATTTTAAAATTGTCTTGTCGATATATAATTTTACTATGTCCTTCCGCCATATATCGATATTCATATTTCATGTTGATTAATAATGATTCAACCTGTCCACTTTTGAGATACCTGGAAAGTTGACTAGTTCGGTACAAGATTTTTGAAATAACTTTTGACGCGGTAAGAGGGGAAGTTTGAGAAATGAATTCACTAATAATATTCAAATCATTCAGCGCACTTTCTGTCCAAATAATTTCGAATGAATTCATTATTTGAATTTATTTTTGAAAAAAACGCGCAACTTCTTTTTGTGAATATACTCTACCCAGTTTAATATCATCTTCCGCTTCATTTATTTTTGCAATAAATTCTTTTTGAGACATCGGTTTCAAAGATTTTTCGTATTCCTCCATTATTGTTTCTTTTAATAAAAGTTCTATTTTTTTTATTAAATTTTTATTATCAGTAACTGTAAGTTGATTGATAAGTTTGAGTTTTCGTTCTTGTAGAGTCATAATTTTATTTTTTTAATGATGTAAAATTAAGAAAGAGTAGTTTGAAATTATAAAATCAGTTGTATATTTTATTCAATTAATGTCAACAAATAAATCATTACATCAATATCCCCGCAATAGTTGCTGAAAGATATGAAGCAAGAGTTCCACATAACAAAGCTTTCATTCCAAGTTTCGCCAAATCATTTCTTCGTTCGGGAACCAACGCTCCTATTCCTCCAATTTGCATTCCCACACTGCTGAAATTAGCAAAACCACAAATAGCTACGCTGATTATCAACATTCCTTTTTCGGTAACAATCGGTACAGTGTGGCTGGTTAAATTTTTAAAAGCAACAAATTCATTCACCGTTATTTTTTGTCCCAATAAAGTAGCGGCATTATTAATATCCGCAGTTGGAACACCCATGCTCCACGCAAAAGGATAAAATATTTTTCCGAAAATGTAATCAAGCGATAATTTTGTGTCGCCAATATGAAGATGTCCGAGCATCCAGTTTACCATTGCTATCAATGCAATAAAACCAATCAGCATGGCAATTACATTCATAGAAATTTTAAAACCATCGGCAGCACCATGAGAAATTGCATCAATTAAATTGCTGTAACTGCTTTTCACTTCCAGCTTCACATTTCCCATCGTTTGCGATTCTTCTGTTTCAGGAAAAACAATTTTAGAAATAACCAATGCGCCCGGGGCAGCCATTAAACTTGCAGCTATCAGGTATTCTGCTTTAGCACCCATAGTGGTATAAACAATTAAAATACCACCGGCAATACACGCCAAACTGCCGCTCATGGAAGCGAGCAGTTCGCTTTTTGTCATCGTTGGTAAATAAGGGCGAATCATAACCTGGGCTTCCACTTGTCCCACAAATGCGCTTGCCACATTGCTCAACGCTTCTGCACCGCTTACCCTCATAATATAGTTCATGGCTTTTGCAATAACCGAAACGATGCGTTGCATAATTCCTGCATGATAAAATATGGCAACCAACACACATACCAATATAATAGTAGCAGTAATATTAAACGCAAAAACAAAAATATCAGGAGAATTATAATTTACATTTTCGCCTTTATAATTTTGAGCAACTATGCCGCCATATACAAAATTGGCACCCTCTTTTGCAAACTGTTCAATCTTTTGCATCCCTCTCCCTAAAAATTGAAAAAAGTGAGTAACAGGAGGGACTTTAAGCACCATCACAGCAATAAAAATTTGAAGGGAAATACCACTTAATACAAGGCGGTAGTTGATAGCTTTACGGTTATTAGAAAATAAAAAGGCAATGCCAAAAATAAGAGCAATGCCAATTAAACCTATAAATCTATCCATAAAATGTTTTTGAATTCCAAATCCTGAAAAATTCTAAATTAGTTAATCAGGATTTTTTTCGGTTGTTTAATTCTTCGTGAATTTTGGAAGCAAGCTCGTAATCTTCATCACTCAAAGCTTTTTCGAGCAAAACAATTAATTCTTCCGTAGATTTCTTGGTGACATCTTTTTCTTCTACTTCTATCAATTCATCTACCTTTCCCGATTCCAGTGCAGGGTTCTTTTCATCATCCAGCATAATACCTGCTTTAGCTAAAATGGATTCGTAAGTAGTAACAGGGCAACCAAAACGAACAGCTAATGCTATTGCATCAGATGTACGTGCATCTATTTCCATTTCTTTGCCTTCGTTATTGCATATTATTTTTGCGTAAAATATTCCTTCTATAAGTTTATAAATTACAACCTCAGTTACTATAATATTAAATCCATCAGCAAAACTTTTAAATAAATCATGTGTAAGCGGACGGCTGGGGGTCATTTTTTCCAACTCAATAGCAATTGCCTGGGCTTCGAAACCACCAATTACAATGGGCAATCTTCGTTTGGCTCCTTTGGTTTCTCCCAACACCAACACATAAGCTCCCGTTTGCGCCTGGCTATAAGTTAAATTTATTATTTCAAGTTTTATTTTCTTCACTACTTTATTCTTTAAATCTCCAAACAACAATTCAACAACTCTTTAATGATTTGCTTTAAACGTTTTTACTGCATCAATCAATTTGGGAACAATTTCGAAAGCATCGCCAACAATCCCGTAATCTGCCGATTTGAAAAAAGGTGCTTCCTTATCCGAATTAATTACCACAATGGTTTTACTTCCGTTCACTCCTGCCAAATGTTGTATGGCTCCGGAAATACCTATGGCAATGTATAGGTTTGGACGAATCGCAATTCCTGTCTGACCAACGTGTTCGTGATGCGGACGCCAATCCATATCAGCTACCGGTCGGGAACATGCTGTTGCAGCTCCCAGTTCTTTTGCCAGCTCTTCTATCATTTTCCAGTTTTCAGGTCCTTTCATTCCTCTGCCCGCAGATACTACCAAATCAGCGTCAGTCAGGTTTAATTCGGAAGTGTCTTTTTTTACTTCTTTTATTTTTATAGGAGAATTTACCCCCGCCAAGTTAACGGCAAAGTCAACCACTTCGGCTGTGCCTTCGGTGAGTTCTACAGGAAATGAATTGGGTAGCAGAGAAATTATTTTTTTATCAGAATGAATAGCATAAGCCGCAATTGCTTTTCCGGAAAATACATTTTTCTTAACTGTAAACGAATTTCCTGAAATAACAGGATTGCCAACGGCACCTGCCACTATCCCCGCTTTTAACCTGGCTGCCAAACGAGGGGCAACTTCTTTACCTGTAAAATCGTGGGAGAAAATAATAACTGATGCCCCTTCTGCTGTGGCTGCCTGTTCTATCGCTGCTGTTAAATATTGCCCGTCAAGACTCGAAAGTTTGTCATTTTTTAGTTTCAAAATCTTTTTTGCTCCCGCTTTTCCCAAATCAGATACATCGGCATCGCCAATAATAACTGCTGTAGCAGTTGTACCCAGTTGTGCAGCTATTCTGCCCCCGTAATTAACCGCCTCCAGGGATGCTTTCTTTACTTTTCCTTTACTTATTTCGGTATATATTAAAACTGGCATAAATTTTATATTGTTAAATTATTTTATTGTTTCAGCTTAACCCCTGTCAGGGTTCCAAATCCTGACTAGCGGTGTGACCTTTAATTATATCGCTTTAGCTTCCGTATGCAATAACTCAATCAATTTTTCAGGAGCACTTGCATCAATATACTTACACTCTGTTCTTCCTTTCGCCAATTCGTAAGAAGTAATTGTAGTAAGCTTATCTGCATTGGCAGCAGGCACCTGCACCAATGGCTTGGTACGGGCAGCCATAATCCCTCTCATGTTAGGAATTCTGGCTTCCGCCATTCCTTTATTTGCCGAAAGAACCAATGGCAATACACATTCCACCACTTCCGTCCCCCCGTCAATATCATGCTCCACAGTGGCTACATTATTAGCAATATCCAGTTTAGTAGCCAGCGAAACGAAAGGCAAACCCATCAACTCCGCCACCATAGCACCTACCATGGAGCCATTGTAATTTATTGTTTCCTTACCTGTCATTATCAAATCAAACCCCTTATCCTTTGCATAAGCCGCTATTTGTTCCGCCACCGCAAAAGCATCATTTGGTTCTCCATTTATACGAACTGCATCATCAGCCCCTATTGCCAGCCCTTTGCGAATGGTTGGCTCGCTTTCTACCCCGCCTACGTGAAGAATGGTAACGTTTCCGCCCTGTGCTTCTTTCAGTTCTAATGCACGAACCAACGCATACCACTCATCAAAAGGGTTAATTACAAACTGAACTCCTGCGGTATTAAAGGTTGTATTGTCGTTTGTAAAACTTATTTTGGTAGTAGTATCGGGCACATTGCTGATGCAAACTAATATTTTCATATCCTTTTTTATTATTTTTTTAACGAAGCGCAAATTTAACAATAACTAGTATATAAAAATTAATTGAATGAAAATAAAATTTACGACTAATTACGAACTCCTAAACTTTAAATTCTAAATGGTAAAGTTAGAAAATGACAGAATTTGAGTATAGTAATATTGTTTAGTTTGGTAAACAATCATAGGCAATCAGGAATAATCATTATTCCAATAAGAATAATCGTTATTCCAATAAGAATAATCATTATTCCTGTCCGAATAATGAATATTCTAGTTTTTTCGGTATCTTTTCGTGTTTGGAATCAGTATTTTACCCTCGAAGGGATATAATTATAACGAAATTTGGTAATGAAAAGGGTTTGAAAAAAGCAGGATTCTACCACTTTTTCAGCATTACATCTAATCTTCAATATGATTTTCGAGCATCCAGTTTTCAAAAACTACCAGGTGCCAGATACGTGACCAGGTGATGCGGGGATTGTCTGCAAGAAAATCGTTCCAAAGGTTTAAAATTCCTTGTTCATTAAATGATTTTCTTTTGGAAAGTGATATTATTTTTTGGTGACAAAACGTTTTTAATTCGTTTTTGAGCCACTGTTTCCACGGAAAAGTAAAACCCATTTTCGGGCGATTAACAATTTCGGAAGGCAATAAATCACCCAAAGCATCCACCAGCAATTTTTTGGGACTTGTCGGATTTTTATATTTATCAGGCACTCCAAGCACATACTCCACCAAAGTATAATCAATGAACGGCACACGGACTTCCAACGCATGAGCCATGCTCATCTGTTCGGTATCGCTCAATAGCACGTTTTGCATATAGGTGGAAATTTCAGCCATAGATGTTCGCGAAATCTGATATTGAAAATCTGATATTGGAAATTCATTAATAATTTCAGCTACTCTGTTATCAGGCAATTGTTTTTGACTTGTAATTTTTAATATTTGTTCGTCCATTAATACTTGCCGTGATAAGGGGTAGAAAGTATTGAAGTTTATTTTTTTTTGTTTTAATAGCTGCGCAATTTTTTCGGAGGCGATAGATGGTTTTGCAGCATTCAAAACATTTGCTCCTGCGGAGCGCATGAATAAAGGGATTACGTTTAAATATTTTTTATTACTTAATTCTAACGAACGTTTAAATACATCGTATCCTGCAAACAATTCGTCTCCGCCCAAGCCGGAAAGTGCCATGGTTATTCCAGCTTGCTTAGTGGCTTTAGACACGATGTAGGTGTTTGGTCCGTCCCCGCTGGGGTGGTCCATTGCATAGAGCGCATCGGGCAATTGGTCAATAAAATCAGTTGGTTTGAGAATTATTTCATGGTGGTCGGTATTGAATTTCCTAGCGACAAGTTGAGCATATTTTGCTTCTGAAAATTCTGTTTCATCAAATGTAACTGAAAATGTTTTTACTTTTTCGGTTGACACTTTGCTCATTAATCCAACGATGGCGCTAGAATCTATTCCACCGGAAAGAAAAGCACCAAACGGAACATCTGCAATCAATCTCCTTTCCACCGCTTTGGTAAGTAAGGTATTCACGTCTTTGCAAATTTCGGAATATGTTTTTCCTTTTGATTCGGTAGAAATAGTATTAGTTATATTCCAGTAATTTTTAATTCTTAATTCTCCGTTTTTCATTTCGATGAAGTGTCCGGGCAGGAGCATTTTAATTCCTTTCACGATAGTGTTTGGAGCATGAACAGTTTGATAGCGGAGATAATCTATTAAGCTGTTTTGGTCTAGTTTTTTGGGAATTAATCCGGATGCAAGTAAGGAACGAATTTCTGAAGCGAAGCAAAAGATACCGTTTGTGAAGCAATAGTAAAGAGGTTTTATTCCGAGCCGGTCGCGGGCGATGAATAGTTGTTTGGTTTGATTGTCCCAAATGGCGAAAGCAAACATTCCGTTGAAATGATTGAGACAATCGGCACCCCAGCGAATGTAAGAGGCAATGATGACTTCCGTATCGGTGTTGGTTTGAAATAAATAAGCTTGTTGATTGGAGCCCGAAATGACGCGTTGCAGTTCGAATTTTAATTCTTTGAAATTATATAGTTCTCCATTGTAAACGATTTGATAACGCCCATCACCTGATTGCATGGGTTGATGCCCGGCAGCAGAAAGGTCAATGATAGAAAGCCTCCGGTGCCCTAAAGCAATTTGATTGTCAATAAAAAAACCTTCATCATCGGGTCCCCGATGTTTCATGGCAGAGCACATTGCAACGATTTTTTGTTTTGCAAGGGAGGCGTTTGTTAAGCCGAGTATTCCGTTAATTCCGCACATTTTGATAGGTCATTGGTTCATTAGTCATTGGTGACGAAGTAACTTGCAAAAGAGAATTAGCCCATTTTTCAGGGGTTATTTTTTTTGCTTTATTCACGCTGCTTTCTGCCATTATAACTAATTCTTTATTGGAATGATTCATTATCTTTTTCATTGCATATTTGAGTTGATTAATGTCTGCTGATTCGTAAATGTAACCATTTGAATTGTTTTCTACAAAGGTGGTTCTTGCACCGACTTTATCGGAACAAATAATTGGAAAACCTGCGGCAGCAAATTCATGCACGACAACTCCCCATGGTTCGAAATGACTGGAGAGAACGAATACCCCTGTTTCTTTAATGTATTTTGGTAATTCATTGGGTTGAACAAAACCAAAGTGTTTTATTTTCGGGTGGTGGACGGGAGGCACATTACCGGTTCCGATACACCACAATTCCCAGTTATTTGGAGATGCGGACTGCAATTCGATGAATGCTTTCCATAGGTCTTTTATTCCCTTGTGCTCTACATATCTTCCAACATAAATAAAACGGTGAGGAAAATTATTGTGTTTTTGTTCTTTATTTTCGAGGTATTGCTTATAAAATAAATCGAAATCGCAACAATAAAATCCAGTGAGAATATTTTGTTTTTTGAAACCCAGGCGCAGGGCATATTGCTGTTGCAACACCCCGGGAACCCAACAATGGGAGAAATGATTCAGAATTTTGAAGGGACTAACAATAGTTGCTAACCGTTGTTTTAATGACCCTTTCCATTGATTATCGAAACCAACAATTACAGGAATTTTATTTTTATATTCTTTACACACTTTTAAATAATCTTTGTCCATCCACCCGCTGACATATAAAACGGAAGGAGAAATGGATTGGATTAATTTTTTCAATTGCTCCAGCGAAAAGTTGTTTCGATTATACATTTTTACATTTTCGGGAAAATAAAAATGAAAAGGCGCTTCTTCGTTAATTTCCAAATGCACAATGTGAACCTCTGTGTCGGGGTGCTGCAAAAGTTTTTGGATACAAGCAAGAAAATAAGCCGCCAGTTCGGAGTAAAGAAAAACTATTTTCTTTTTTTCCATCTTTTACGAATAAACGATATACAAAAAATGAAAAGAAAGCAAGAGAAAAAACCGAGCCAAAAGAAATGATGCATGAGCATTTGTTTGGCAAGGTAAGGCAACAGGCGATAATTGAATAAATGTTCGGGAGCAATTGTTTTATTCCAATACTCCATATTATACTTTTCAATATGTAGTAATTGCTGTCCTGTCAAGGAAATTCCTTTTAATGAAACAATACCCCCATTAATATTTATTTGAAGCATAGCATCACGAGGTAAATCACGAATGGCTGTTTGCATAAATGTTACATTTGTTTCGTCATCTTTATCAAAAAAGAAAGATGCCGGAGCCATGCCGCCCATTGAACCGGAGAGCCAAAAGACGTTTTTGTTTTTAGATATTTTTTGAATAATAGGCTTAATGTCTTCCTTGAAATTGTTGTTGCCAATTGCAGTTCTTGTATTATCGCTGAAAAGCTTATCATATTTTTTAATACGTTCTGCCCATACCGGACGGTGAGAAAAAATAAAAACATTTTTTATTTGCGGAAGTAAAGCAGTATCCATAGCATTTGCAAATAGCTTTAATTGCTCGTCTTTGATGCTGCCATCGTTTATCTCGGTATTAAGAATTATAAACAATTCGGAGTTATTGGAGAAAAAAAAGAAAGTTTTTCCGTACCACTTTTCGTAAACATTACCCGCCAAATCATGATTACCAACGGCATTGAACATTGGCATTTTTAATTTTGAAAATAAACTGTAGTTATAGTGGCTTATATAAGAATCGTTGACATCGAGAAACAAATCACCTAAACTCATTAAAAACAAAGGGTTTAATCCGTTTATGGAATCAATGTTAGCTAATAAACTTGAAGAAGGGAATGAGGAAGCGTTGGTAGAAGCACCGTGAAAATGCCCACTGACGATGAAGGAATAATTTTTTGAAGAATCTTTAACGGGCAGCTTATTAAAAGGAGAAATAGTTTGGGCAGATGCAGTATGCAAGAGCATCAGCATTAGGTAAAAGAGTAAAATTGTTTTATTTATTTTTTCGTTTATCACCTTTTCTAATTGTTTCGATTTCTCTTTCATACCCCTGGATTTCTTTTCCGTCAATATTAATAGAAGAGTTTTTCCCTATGAAATATTTATTTTTTACGTTTTCCATTGAAAGTTTTTTAACATTAATTGAAGGATGTCCGCCATCCGGCTTCTCTTTATAAGCAACTATGCCATATTGAGAATCGGTTATTGTTACGTTTAGTAAATCAATATTTGATAACTCCTCGGCAAAAATGGCAATGTTTGTATTTTTTATTCTTATGTCATCCCCTGTTAGCTGTGCACCTGCTTTTATGTTTAATGCTTTATTATCAGAACCATTAATATATATTGATTTCAATTTTAAATTGGACGAGGTGATATCGAAAGCACTGCCATTGCAATTTTCGAAGACAGAATTAGTAACACTTCCTTCAGAGAAATCGACATCCAGGGCATCATCGTGCATTTGATGAAATACGCATGAAGTAAAAGAAAAACCGGAACGAATTACGTTCACTGCATTTTCGGATTTGAAATTGTAAAAACTGCAATAAGTAAATTCGACAGGAGATTCATAAAAGGTGATAGCCCCGCTCCTACCCCATTGCAGGTCTGTTACCTTTGGTAAATTTTTAAATATTACCTGGTTGAACTTTGACTTAGAAGCATTAATAAATTCAATCCCTTGAGAAGTTGAATCGCTTGATTGAATTATTATTTGCTGCTCTTCAGTACCCGAAAAAACAAAAGCTGAATAGGAGATTATTTTTGCGCCATTTTTAATATCTAGCGAAACGCCTGTATTGGCAAACACTTTATAACCGGAAGGAATAATTATATCGGAAGTGATTACCTGTTTCCCGGGTTTTATAAAAATGGTTTTGTTGTTTTGGTCAATAGTTAAAAAAGGGAAATTGTGAATTGTTGATTTTTTGTTTTTTAAATCATCAGAAATAAATTCACTTTCGGTATGAGGGTAATTAAACACAACAGCTTCCTGCATTTGAGATGCACCCAAAATGGAATAATTAATTTTCATTGATTTGATTAATGAATCGTTCCAAACAAAATTTGGTGGTAAAGTAAAATCATACTTCTTATAATTTACATATTGGTTTCTTTGTTTAGCAGCAAGTATAAGTGAAGTGGAAGATTGTGCAATTATATTTCCGATGGATAAATATTTTATTTCGACAGGTAAGGATTCTATAGCCCCTATTAGCAAATGAATTTGATTATTTGATTCGCCATTAAAATAAGCATGAATAGCTTTTGGGGTTGCTAATATTTTTTTAATCATCAGTTGATTTCTATAATATCCCTGTTTATCAAATTTTTTGTAAGGAAATTCTTTATTAAGAATTCTAAGGTTATTGTTTAATTGAGAATTTGAAGATGAAAAAAAATTGTCCAGATAGGATGGTTTTGAAAGTCGCTCCAGGTTATTGATATACGCTTTAAAAAATGCAGAATTACTGAAAATGGCAGTATGCCAGTCGTCATAATTTTCATTAACACTATCCAATTGAATGTACTTATAACTTCCGGTAATGTCTCTTAATGGAAAATTAGTAAAACTTTCGTAAGCAACAGGTTCTAACTTTCCTTTGATTGGATTATAATAATATTTTATATCACTCCAGTCAATACTATGCTCCCCTCCAACTAAATCAATAATAGCATGAAATTTTGCCATCCGTTCTATATCAAAAACCTGGTCAACAGAAAGTTTTTTGCTTCTTAATCCCTCCACCAAAGCCATTGCTTTTAAAAAATAAATGCGCTGTGTTGAATCAGACAGAACAGCGTCTTCACTATACGGTTCAATATAAGCAGAATAATAAGAAGAGAATTCATCTGCGGAAGGCATGCCTTTCATCAGATTGTATCTGTTCACCCAATACAAATCGGGATTGAAACGAATAACCGGTGCGTTTTTTCTTTTATTGTTTTCAATTAATTCTTTATCAAAATTTTCTTCTACAGCATAAATTCCCCAATCGCGACCATTAACCGTAACATTAATAAATTTATATCGCAGCGCAATAATATCTTCTCTTTTCATCAATTCATGATATATCCATTCATACACATATCCACGGGTGCCGGGATGCTGGATAGAAAAACGCTTCATTCCCATAAATGAATCTTTGTCCTTCACCTTGACACGAAAAGACCATTTATTATCCTGCAAATGGTCAGTCATGTGACCTTTTAAACGCAACTTCACTTTAAGTTTTTTGCCCTGGTATTCAAATGTAGCGGGAACATAATCACCATCAATATTATTTATTATAACATTTCGTTCAAGTGCCCGTTCCCGATTTTTTTCAAGAAATTTATAATCCTTATTTTTTATTTCAATTGAAATTTTTTCCGGATTAGCGCCCATTCCGTTCCTGTAGTTAGAAGAAACCGTTTTGGTAAAATCCCACAAACCCGAATAACCTTTTGTTTGCAAAATTCTTGAAGCAAAATAACTTCCAGCAAAACAAGCAACTATTAAAGCTAAAAGCAAAGCGAATAGGATTCGTCTTTTAATCTTCTTCTTCATTAATTTATCTTTCTTAGCAACTTCTTCCCGTTCTATTAACATGTGATTTAAAATTGAAAATAAATAAACTGGCTAATAGGACGCAAAAACGTAAATACTAGAATTATCATAACAGTATATGCACTTATGGTCAATGCAGAAGACAAAATAACCACTCGTTGAATTCTGTGACTAATAAATGTTTTATACAAATACATTAAAGTGGTTAATGCAAAAAGAAGAGCGCAGACGATATAAATGTTTTCTTTCATTCCTAAGCGAGTGTATTCCTTCAAGAAAAATAATTTACTGTACATGGTCCAGACAACTCCCATATTTGGCGCTCTGAATGGAATCCAACTTAACATAGCGATGGGAATAACTACAGACCAACTGATAAACAATTTCCTCCAATTTCTTTCTTCAGGTTTATTTCTGAATTTGTTTATTATCCGTTCAATGAAAACAAAACCGGCATGATAAATCCCCCAAAATATAAAAGTCCAGTTGGCACCATGCCATAACCCCATGATAGACCAGGTAAGAAACAAAGCTACGTTTTTATTTCGTTTCGGCTGATTATCATTTAATACATTCCCAATTCCTGTAGCCCCATCGCTAATCACTTTTGTTTTCATAATTGGCAAATAAAGATAATCCCGAATCCAGCTGGAAAGAGAAATGTGCCAACGTTTCCAGAACTCCCGGAAAGAAGCCGCAGCGTATGGGAAATTAAAGTTTTCAGGGAAATTGATTCCCATCATTTTTGCACTACCAATAGCAATGTGTGAATAAGCACTGAAATCAAAATAAATCTGAAGCCCGAACATGAAAGCTAATGTTAAAACATCTATAGCACTTAATGAAGCTGCATTCATTGAAAAACCCTCGTTAACAAACGGAGCAATGTTATCCGCCAATACCACTTTTAAAAACAGCCCCTGGATGATTCGTTTCATTCCAGTGGTAATAAATTCCGAGTCAAAAGGTTTTTTGTTTTTTAGCTGAGGCAATATTTCCGCTGCTCTCAAAACAGGACCTGCAATAAGGTGAGGAAAATAAACCAGGAAAGTTGCGTAGGTTAAAAAATTACGTTCGGGTTTTATATGCCTGCGATATACATCCACGGTATAACTAATCGTTTCGAAAGTATAAAAACTGATTCCCAACGGAAGAATAATATCCAGATGAGGAATAGAAATGTGGCAACCAAAAACATTTAATGTCCAAACAACATTATCAGCAAAAAAAAGTAAATATTTAAAATAAAAAAGGATTCCAAGATTGATTATCAAACTAAAAATTAAAAAACGTAAACGTGATTTTGGTTCTTCTCTTTTATCAATTTGAATAGAACACCAATAATCAACAATTGCAGCGATTAACAGCAATGGAATAAACTCCCATCTCCAAAAACCATAAAAAATGAGGCTGCCGGCAAATAACAAGCCCCTTCCGATATTTAAAGGCAACAACCAGTATAAAATTACCGCCATTGCCAGAAAAACAAGATATGTAACTGAATTAAAAATCATTCCTTAATTATTTTTTCTATTTCCGATTGAAGAGTATCAGCCATAATAATATGTCCCGGATATTGAAAGTGCATAAAGTCAATATCTAAAAGCCCTTTAAATGTTCGGGTTCCTTTAAACCCCCAATACTTATTGGCCACACAATTCTCAATATTAATAAAGTGCGAATTATATAGTTTACAAATTGATTCTATTTGTTTTTTAAATTTTATGTACTCGTCACGATAATATGGAATTTCGTAATCGTTTCTCAATGGAGGAATATAAACAAGTACTTTAATATTATTTTTTTTGCAATCTTCCAAAATACAATTTAATGCTTTCATATTTTCCAGGTACACATTTTTAATAATACCTCTCTTTGTTTTTGCATCAATGCCCAAAACAGTATTTCTTAACTTATACAGATTACTAAAAAATTCTCCCCGAATATTGGGACGATAATACCAGGGACTAAAATGATGGTGAAGATAATTGTCAAATTTGCTTTCTGTTTTTTCCTGGAAAGTTTGCTTTAATCCAGCCAAATCAATTGCTCTGGTTGTCTTTTGCATTTTTTCTAATTCGTCATTAATTTTTTGTGCAACCACATTGGTATCAGATATACGAAATGATTTTATATCATTATAAAATTCCTGCTGAATGCCTTCTTCTCTTGTATCATCCAAAAATATGGGTAGCACAACCATTTTTATATTTAAGTCTTTTTGCCACGATTTATATATCAAATAAAAATCTTCCATTGTTGCATTCGGCACACTGCTCGCAATAATATCAATCGATTTTTTATTCAGAGAGTCGGCAAGTAATTCAGGAAACGTTACATTTCCTTTTTTATACTGGTTTATAGAATGTGTTTGGGAATTGCCAATAAGTAAAACTATGTCCTTGGCATTTCTGACTTTGCTTCCTTTTATTATTTCTTCCCGGTTTCTCGTTCCCATTGCATGAATAGGAATATTATTAAATTTTGCATAATAAGCCCTGGTATAAACTCCCAATGCCAGGTTTTCAAAATTTGTTGTTTCGTGAAAATAAGCAAGAATGATAACGAACGAAAGAAGGAACGAAACACCTATTTCAAAAACGATTTTATATTTACGAAAATTTTTCATTTGTTTTCAGGCAATTTCAAGTTCCTGAATTTCTGCATCGACCCTGTGAAAATCCGAATCGCAGAGAATGGTGATAGTGATTAAAAGGATAATCATTTGAGGATTTAAGGAACCGATAAACAGCCCTTCAAATGCTGCGGAAAACAATACAGCATACATTATTGAAAATGATACCCGGTTTATTTTAATTGCTTTAAAGAACGTTAAAAAAAACGATCGCAAGTAAACCAGCATTCCTACCAATCCGAAATTCAACCAGAGTGATAAATAAGAACTATGTACACCTCCCTGTGTTCCCATTTTACTTAACATGTGATAATTGGCTCTCATGGTAAACTCATCGTAACCAAATCCCCTGGAAAGAAAGTAATTATTCTGAATTTTATGCCATGCAAATTGCCACGCAACAGCACGACCGCTCAACTCCTGCAGCGTGTTTAACCTGAAAAAAGATTCTAACCCGAGTTGTCGTATCAAAATGGGTATGTAGTCGGAAATTAAAAGACTTGCAGAGAATAAAATAATGGACATAATGATTCCGAGAAAGGAAGACCTTTTAAAAAAATTTTCGAACACAATCAATATAACCACACTGATAAATGCATTTCTTGAATTGGAAAAAATGATAGAAAATAATATGGCAAAATAAACAATTCCTTTCTCCAGGCGAGAAAACAAATCTTCATAAATATCATTAAGCGTAAAAAACAAGGCAAAGAGCAGGAAAGCATATAATCCCAAACCATTAGGATTTCCAAATATACCGTTATATCTGCCTATGATAGCATTGAAGGCATATTCTTTTTTTACAAAGTAGAGCAAAAACCCGGCAATGCAAATAGTTGCTCCGAAAAAGATAAGATTTCTAAAAAACGTTTCTTTGTGGTCCCGGTATAGTTTCGTTACAAAATTCGGAATTAAAATAAACATTAAAATGTATGAAAATGTTTTTTGAAAGCCAATGAAAAGTGAAGGCGAAAAAAACAAGCATATTATACCAATAATAAAAAATGGAATGAAGTAAGTATGTATTTTACTGAAGGGGCGAAACTCTTCGTTATCCTTTATAAAAAAACCTGCAAGCATAACGAGGTAAACAATTTTAATGTTTTTGGCAAAAAGCAATACAGGTAATTCGCTGTCAGAGAGAATTAAAATGAAAAAAAAACCAATAAACAACTCTTCCCACATTCCTTTCTGTCGCATCAAAATTAATGAAGCAGGAAGAACCAGATATACAACCGGACCGGCAACCATTCCAACCAGCAGCCAAACAAAAAGTATTATATAAAACTGAAGGTTTTCTTTGTAATATTCTATCACACTAATTAATTATTATTTTTCAAAGATACAGTTAAATAGAATTTAGCATTATTTTTTTAGAGTAATTTTTTCAGAATCCGATAATTTAAAAAACTCATTCAATTGCTTTACCTGTATGGCAGGTCGGTGAGTTGCAAAGTCGCGCAACACCTTCACATTGCTTTTCCAGTTGGAATACGAGCCTATTACCCGCCACCTGTTAATGTTTTCCTCCATTTCAGGGCTAAACAAGGCTTCAAAATCATTAATTTTTTTTGCTACTTCTGTTGCATTATAAAAAGTATTTAAATGATGCCTGAAAACAGAAATAAACGTATTGACAAACAATTTATTCTTCAGCAAACCTGAAAAAATAATCCCTACACTACCTGTTGTTTTTGCTTTTTCAAGTAAATTTACCTCATAAGCATCGTTACCGGTAAAACCAAAACCATAATCAGTATCGTACAACATCCAGCGCCATCTGCCATCTCTTACTTTTGCAGAATCGTTGCCGCGTTCTTTGGCTTTATATCTCCAGTATTTCACATTGTTATTGGGCCAGTCGCTGTTGCAGTAATAAATATTAGTAATCAAAAAATCTATAAAATTATCTATATCTATTTGTTTTATTATTTTTTCATAATTTGAATTTACACTTATATCATTAGTCTGTATAAACGTCAACAACTCCTTAAAATCCTTTCCATCCTGCTTTTTGCCATAAAACACATTGCCGCTCATTTCTAATATTATAATGCTGTCTTTATGTATTTTATATTTTCGGGAAATGTAATTTTCATCAAACCGTTCACAAATATTATGTATGCCCCAATATTCTGCGTTTATAAAAACCACAGCAGGACGATTGCTTTGAATGTCCATTTTCGAATCTGCCATTAACGACTGCATAAAAGCATCCCGAAACATTGTTTTATCCCAATCGTTTCCGGAGTTTCTTAAAATAAATGATTTGAAATTGATAACTTCATTTGCCGGAAACAGTTTATAGGTAAGCATTTCTGCTCCATATTCTTTTCTGAAATTAATCCGCAACGATTTTTGGGCATATCCCCGGGTGGCATTTCCATTTATCCTCACCCCTACACCATATTCGAAAGCAAGGTGATTATCATTTTCATAAAACTCTATGTAAGCAGGGCGTTCTGCATTGTTTCCGCGTTTCAGGTAATTGGAAGGATATTTCCACCAGGGTAAATCCAACTGCATGTCTTTTTTTACATAATCATTTTTATCGTCATAATTTTTGCCCAATACATATATTCCGTTTTTGTAACCAAACATATCGTCAGGGTTTACAGTAATTGCAACCACAGGCAAACTGTATCGTTTACGACCTTTTTCATCCACAAAAAATGTTCTTGTCAATTCACTGCTCTTTTTATTATCATTGGTAACAACAATGGCGCGCACCACCGTTCCTTTAAAAACATCACCAACAGGTGGTTTCCACCGGGGAGAAGAAGGAATGGCAGATAAGTTATTTAATTCGCTTGTCCGGCTTTTTATTATAATCGGTTTCACAAAAACGGCTGATTTTAAAGAAGGTTCCGACCCATCCAGCGTATAATAAATTTTACAATTATTCGTATTGGTAACCAGTTTTATTTCAAAGGCTTCGGTATAAAACCCGCCTTGAGTTTCGCATTCGGGTGCATGAAGTTCAGGGTTAAAAACCAAATCGGGATATTCCCTGTGGCTTTCTCCTGCATATTTTACACTCCAGATAAATGAAACCACCGCAATAACAGACACCACTACTATTACCAATTTCAGTGATAAGGATGTTTTTCGTTTCGATTGTAAAATGGGTTTCATTATATGAATACCCTTTCCAGCCCTTGCAGGTATTTAGAACTTTTGGTGAGAGGAAAAGGAAAGTGATTAGCAACAGATTTGGATTCGTGTTCAAGGGAGGAATCATATTTTAATTCCAAAACCGTTGAATTATAATCTACCGATTTATTGGTAAACGTATTTCCTGTATATCCTATTCTGTAATAAGTGAGGTGATGGTCCACCGTTATTCTATAGTTTTTATCGGCTGACAAATAATATTTCCGGGTGTACGAATTTAATAACGAAGGTTTCAGGGATAGCAATTCATTTTTAATATGTTTTGGAAAAGCTTCGTTGTTCAAGGCTCCTGCTATTTCTTTTTGATTAAAATTAGTATCCAAGACAAATGATTTTAAATTAAAAGATTCTTTTCTGCCCAGCAACCCGTTTTTGATTTTAAATTCCAGGACAGGTTTTTCTATTTTTCCAAAAATAGGTCCGTACCACCTTATTCTAACTTTTAAGCGTTCCGGCGACCCTTCCACATTATCATAATAATGCGTGAGTCCATTGGTATCAAAATAAATATTATTAACTGTTCTCCGGTAAAATATTTCGCTGAAACAGGCAGGGTGAAACTTTATCATTTGCTCCACATCTGCATGAGAATAATCAGTAATCAGAAATTTGCGCTCGTAGCGGAGAAGGTCTTGTTTCAATGTTTAGGGTTCGGATTTAAAGTTTTAAATTTCAGGTTCCAGGTTTTAACCTATCCTATCGACTCTCTTATTTTAACATCTGGTTATACATCTCTTATGAAATTTAAAATTGAAACATCAATTTAAAAATCCCGGGTATTATCCATAAACGAAACAGAAACAGAAGGGTGAATATTTTTGATAGCCCCCTTTGCTGCTTCCATTTTTTCGAAATCATCAAATTCTACAAAAAAAGATGCTTCAATAGTAGCCGCAGTTTCGTCAGTTCGTTTCAGCTTTATGCCGGAGCAATGTTTTTTGAGCATCTCCACTATCTCTTTCAAATTAACCGACTCTGGCTGATTGCTGGTGATGGTTAAATACAGGTTTTGCGATTCTATGGAGTGGTTATATTTATTGGTAAACCAGATAACGGTTATGAAACCCACAAATGCAATTACCGTGAGCACTGCCAACCCTGCTCCGCAACCCAACCCAATGGCAATGGTTAAAAACAAATAAGTAAGTTCTTCGGGCTCTTTGATAGCAGAACGAAACCGCACAATGGACAACGCACCTACTAAACCTAAGGAAAGGGCCAGGGATGATTTGACCACGGAAATAATAAACATAGTGGTGATGGCTAATACAATAAAATTGCGTGCAAAAGCTTTTCGGTTCGATAATGAGTTACCATACTTAGCATATACTTTGCCTAAAATAAACGATAGCACGGCACACACAATGAAACTGAAAATAAAACCCGGTATGGCTTTTAGCGAAAATCCGGAAAGGTTGTCTGTTAAAAATGTTTTAATTTCGTTCATAATAAGATGTGTCGGTTAATTGGGTGCAAAACTAATAAAATTTAGAGATACCGCATCCCCCAGATTCAATAGATTACAAGTATTTTTTTTACATCTGGTAATAGACGAATGCAATTATTCCGGGATTTCCCGCCCGCCCTGTTGAAGTTCGCGCTTTTGAAGTTTTCAAAACTGCCATTGGAGCAGCAAGCGGTACAATGTTAAAAAAGATAAATCCATGAATCCTTATCACTAGAGATGCTCTCTGGACGGAATTCCGCAGTTGGAAGCTAACGGACACTAGCTTAAATCCCCTTTTTCACAAGCAATTTTGAAACATAAACATTTATTTCTGTGCGAATGAAATAAATAAAAAAAGGCTATCGCATCTCTTTTTGCACCATACTCTATTTACAAATTTTCCTTAAAAATTTTGTTTTTACTATTGCTATTCTTACATTTGCAGTACAAAACAATAAAACCAACATAACAAACAATACAAAAGACAAATGAAAAAACATTACTATTCAATCACTTTTTTCTTAAACTTATGGTTACTTTTGTTATTGTTGATGGAAATCCCAACAGCGATTTTCTCAAAAAACTTCTCGAAGAACATCACCCTGACATAACTTTAGCAGGCATAGCAGCTAATGCAGCTGCGGCAATGAAGCTGATTTACGAAACCAGCCCCGACCTGGTGTTCATGGATATTGAAATAGGAATGACCTATTTTCAGAAAGTATCCAAATATCATTTTAGCGTGGTATTCACCACTCCTCATCCACTATTAGCCATCAACGCTTTTGAATATAAGGCACTGCATTGTTTGCTTTATCCTGTTAACGAAAAGTCGCTGGCAGAAGCTATTTGCAGGTTCCGGCAGAAAAAAGAAAGCGATTTTCTGAAAGAATTTTTTTCGCAAGCCGACACTACTTCCCTGTTGCATCACGCTCCGCCACGCATTGTAGTACCTTTCGAAAACAGCTACCGGGTATTCGATACCTCTTCCCTGATGTATGCGCTTGGTGACGGAAGCTATACCACACTTTACTTTCAAGACAGCAAAGACCCTGTTTTAATAAGCCAGCGGTTAGGCATTATTGAAGGAAAACTAAAAGAAGATAAATTTCTTCGTATTCATAAATCGAATTTAATAAACACCGACTTTATCCACAGTTACAGTCCAGGAGCTATGACGGTAACCATGATAAATTATAAGGAACTGGATATTTCAGAATCTCACCGCACTGATTTCCTGAACAAGGTAAATCAAATTTAAAAACGTGTTAAATTTCGATTCTTTATTTATATCACATCTTCTTTTTAATGTGGAGAGGCTGCACCTTGCCAAACTTAACTACTACAGAGGTTATGAACGCTGTGTAACAAAAATATTTTTTAATTACACAGAGAAAAAGAAGGAGAAGACACAGAGCGCCACAGAGATTTTTTTTTACACATTAAAAGGGGTCAACGTAATTTTGTAGGGAGTAAAAAATTAAGCGAAGAGCTTTTCTAACCTAAAGAGAAAAAATTTCACATCCTTCACCCCTCTTAAATTAGCCCTAAACAATTTTAGTTTTGCGTTGTAAGATTCAGCGTGAGCATTAGTGCTTCGGTTGTCAAAAAAGTT
>JANYDQ010000394.1 GCA_025363555.1 Bacteroidota bacterium
ACGCTTTGATACAGCGAAATCCGAAAAGTTCATTTGTGTGTCTGTTTGAATTAACATTCCGCAAAATTACACACCTAATGAGTCTATATAGGCTGATATTATTGATATTTATTAACATTTTGCCTTGCAAAACTCTCTATATTTTGCAGCCGTACCATAGTCAAGTAAATAGTAATAGCATCGTCCAATTCTAAAATTAATCAATGATTTTGAAGAATCATATGTCGCAGTTTTAAGAGCACTTTGGAAAATGCCAATTGCAGTTTTAAAATTCCCATCTTCAACTTCTAAATCTGCTTTATCAATTAATTGATTTTGTCCAATCATTAAAGATGAAATGAATAGAAATGCGAAGTTTGTAATTCTCTTTTTCATTATATTTTCTTTTTTGAATGTTCGTATATATTATTCGTTGCTTTGTATGTTCGGTTACTGTTCTCAAAATACTGATAACATATATATACGAAGTTCCATTTGGGTAACATTTTTATTATTCATTACAATTCTTTCGTCTTTTGTTTTATTCCACTAATAAAACGCCTCACAAATATATTAATTTATTTCCTACACTTTCAGTTTTTGTTTGAATGGGAAAAGTTTCCGATTGCACACTTATAATTATTGTGTGCATACTTTGAATTAATACTTGCACACTTTGAATTGCAAACTGCACGCTTTGAATTAATACTTGCACCTTTCGAATTGCAGACTGCACACTTTGAATTCATACCTGCACACTTTGAATTTATACTTGCAAACTTTAAATTGAAACTTTCACACTTCAAATTAATACTTTCACACTTCTGATTCATACTTGCATAGTTTGAATTAATGTTTGCACACTAAAACATATTTTTATGTTAGTTATTTTGATTTTTACTTGTTTTTAATAAAAAGGGTCATTTTTAACTTCAAAAATAATTCTTCGCAAAACCCTTTATTCGCAGGCATTTTCACTTTTTTTGTTTTTCGGGAGTTCAAAAACATACCGCTTATTACACGTTTTGCCTGTTTTTGTTCAAAATAATTGGACACCTTCTGAAAGTACCCGACTTTTGTGTCAGAATTAATCGCATCAGCTCCCGAAAACCGCTACCGGTGCATGATTAGTTAAACTTAAAAAATAATTTAAAAGCGGAATCGAAATAAAAAATTAACAAAAATAAAAAACAAAAATCCTTATCACCTGCTGTAGCAGCAGGCAGAAAAGGGCAGAGCCACCCGAATGGCGCTGAAGAACAAAAAAATTCAGGAAAAGTAAATTTTAGAATTTTTACTTTTATTTATTCTGTACTTGTGGCTTTGACGGAGTGTAAAAAATACGGACTGATGATAGTTCGTAAAGGTAAAATGGCAAACCTGGGGTATGCTTCGTCCTCCGGCAAATTCAATATCAAAATCCTCCAATTAGTAAATGGTGCGCTCTATTCCTTGTCGCGCAGAATTATTGAAAAAATAAAAAAACTATTTAAAAAATACAACCTAACCTCCTGGAAAGACTTGTCAGTTATTTTTTCTAAAGTTTGATACTGCAAAAAAAATAGAATTTTTATATTAAAAATAGTTTATGTTTTGTTGGTGCAAAACACCGGGCAGTCTATAAATCCCCAAAAGTTATTAAAAACCCAAAGTTAATAACACAATGATATTTATCTTTTACCCAAAACATTAGTAACTAAATTTGGAGGAAATTAATGAACTCAATTTTGTTTACACTATCTAAACCATCTACTCAATGAAAAATAATTTTTTTGTAACCTCTGCCTTTCTCCTGTTTTCAAGTGCCTTTGCCATTGCCCAAACAGCGGCAACACACCGTTTCCATTTCGACAAAGCCCCAAACGACACCATACACCGGGCAGATGTGAAAAAAAACCTGGAACTGAAAGCCGATAGTGCCAGCGTAAAAGTGGCTTCATTCAGTTTAGATGTTACTTATACTACTTATGTTTTTTCAGAAAACTCTACCACCAATAAAATTACCAAAAACATGGTGGACATTATAAAATACCTGAAAGGCGTAAATAATTTTTGCACCATTAAAAACATAGTAACTTTAGAAGGAGGCACTACCGCCACTTACGAAGGGTTTAAATTATATGTCGTAGATTAGAAATTATTGAGGGCAGTTTTAAAAATACTTTCGCAAAACGTTAAAACAATTATTTCTCATAGTTCCACAGAGAAGACAGACAGAACCACTCAGTTTATGTTTAAAAAAGAATTTGAGTCTTTTATGAACTATACATTAATAGAGAATAAATGGAATTAATATTCTTATATCGCCTTAATTGATATAATGTCAACTAAAAAAAATAAAACAATATTATGATAAAAAAAATACTGTTTATTTCTGTTCTTTTTATTTTTACAAACACTATCTTTGCTTACTCACAACTAAAAGAAGAGCGGGAATTTTATTTTAACAAAGAAAAAAACGACACCCTAAAATATACTGACATTGACAAAACACTGGAACTGCTGGCATTGGACACACGCCTGCATCCTGCCTATTTTTCGGCAGCAATAAAAATAAACGGGCTGATGACCACCTACCGAAATAAAGGAACAAAATTAACTCCTCAACTTTTGTCTGTTTTTGAGGATGAAAAGAAAGAACAGAAATTTATATGGGTAGAAACTATTGTGGTAATGCGAAATGGAAAAGAAAACCACTACAAAGGATTTAAAGTTTATTTGAAAGATTAGATTAATTTTGTGTGGGCTTATTCTATTTTTATCCGGAACATAAGCTATCGTTAAGCATCATACAGATATAATTTGACCAGGCAATACAGACAGGGTAAAGTATTTAAAAAAACAAAACTATGAAACCATTATTTTTTTTAGTCGTTCTTTTTTTTGTAATAACAGGCAACATGTTAGTGGCACAAACAAAAGAAAAAATTCCCTACCATTTTGATAAAGCAAAAAACGATACCATTAAATTTGCCGATATAAACGAAAACCTGGAACTGATGGGAGATGATGCTTTACATGTAGTGAACGGATATGATGTAAAAATATTAATAAAAAAACAATTTGTTATTTTACCAATAAACGGAAGCAAACTGGGCACACAATTAATTTCTGTTTTAAAAGAAATAAAACCTCATCCGCGGGTATTGGAAATAGAAAATTTGGTAACGACCGAAAACGGAACCCCAAAAAAATACAAAGGATTTTTACTACATATTAAATAAACCTTTTATCTCTTATCCCCTTTTAAAAACCTTTAGTGCATCTTCAAAATATTCTATCTTTGCGAGCAAATATCAAAGCATGGTTTATTCTCCCAAAAACACACTTTTTAAAATAATTGTACTTTTTATTTTGGTTGCTGCTTTTAAATATAGTGCAGCCCAGGATTTACGTTTCAGTCATATCACCGAAGAAAACGGGTTGTCGCAGGGTGTGGTAAACTGTATAGTGCAGGATAGCCGCGGGTTTATGTGGTTTGGTACGCAAGACGGGCTGAACCGCTACGATGGGTATAATATTAAAACATTTAAACATTCGCCCGGAGACAGCAATTCGCTTTCCAACAACTTTATTTATTCTTTGTTTGAAGATAAAAACAGCACCCTCTGGATAGGCACTGCAGGTGGCGGTTTGGACGAATATAACCTTAGCACAGGGAAATTTACCACTCATTCAAATGCTGCGTCAGATAAATATTCCATCAGTAACGATGTGGTTACTTTTATTTTCCAGGATGTCGATGGGTTAATATGGGCATGTACAGAAAAAGGACTTAATAGTTATGATAAAGCAACGCATCGCTTTAAAGTGTTTTTAAAAAACGAAAATAACGAGAACAGTCTTTCTAACAACGAGCCGGTTTGTATGCTTCAAACAGCCGATGGGCGTTTGTGGATAGGCACTTACGGAGGAGGGCTGAACTCTTATAATAAAAAAACAGGAGAATTTGTAAGGTATATCAAAACAGAAGATAAAAAAGACGAATCGTCAGGAAATATTAATAAAATAAGAACGCTTTATAAG
>JANYDQ010000397.1 GCA_025363555.1 Bacteroidota bacterium
CAGCAAAACTGATAGATAACCAAATGACAGGAATTAATAATACAATTACTAAACCTATAACTTTTGAAGTTTCCCCTAACCCCACCTCCGGCACCTTCCAAATCAATTATACCTCCTCACAAAAAACACAACTGCAAATAAACATTACCAATGTAGCAGGTAAACTAATTTTTTCAGAAACTACAACCCAACCCCAAAGCGAATACAAAAAAGATATAGATATGAGCAAACAGGCAAAAGGGGTGTATTATATAGAAGTGGTGGCAGATGGAAAACGGGAGGTGAAGAAGGTGGTGGTGGAGTGAGGGGAATTATGAATTACAAATTAACCTTTATACGTTTGCGGGTGAAAACACGGGCAAAGGCAAGAAATTATTACTGTATTATAACAGGGAAACTTAATCTCTGTATAAATCAAAAACCATTTCTACCATTCTTCCCCCATCGGAAAAAATTACATTGCTCGATAATTTCTTCATCAAAAAAATACCTCTTCCGTTTGGTTCGTATATGCGGGAAGGACTGGTTGGGTCGGGCACTGAATTGGGGTCGAACCCTTTTCCTTCATCTTTTACAGTAAAAGAAAGGAATCGTTCGCCTCTCACTTCAAAAGAAAGACGCACTTTTTTGGTTGCGTCAAATTTATTTCCATGTTTAATAGCGTTAGATACACCTTCGTTCAGCACTACCCAGATGTCGCTGCAATATTCATCTGAAATAAAATACTCTTCTCTGACTTTTGAAATGAGTTCGTCAACCGCGTTGACACTTTTTAGTTTCGATTCTAAAACTAATTTTTGAGTTTTGTGCTCAATGTCGATAAAAGTAGGATTCATGGTTTCTAAATTTTCTGCTAAATTATACTATCTATTTTTGAAAAACAAATTTTCAGGCATATTTATACTAACACAAAATAAGGTACCCAAAAAGTTTAGAACTATTTAGTAGATTTGCATCTTGCTTTATGACGATACCAATTGTCGGAGTAAGTTAGTATCCTAAAACAAAATCATTAATTTAAAATTATGAAACTATTAAAAGAAATGTGTGCTATACATGCACCATCGGGCAATGAAGCACCAATGACAAAATTCTTATTAAATTATATTGATAAGAATAAAAAGAAATGGAAACACAAACCTAAACTATTTTCGGGTGACGGTTTCCAGGATTGTATAGTGTTGGTATTTGGCAAACCACGCACAGCAGTATTTGCTCATATAGATAGTATTGGTTTTACAGTTAGGTATGGAAAAGAATTGGTGAAAATTGGCGGTCCGAGAACGGTAAATGGTTTTAAACTGGTGGGTGAAGATGAGAAAGGAAAAATTGATTGCTCCCTTTTGATAGATGGTGAAAATAATATGTCTTATAAATTTAAACGCGAACTGGAAAGAGGAACTGAACTTACTTTTAAACCCGACTGGCGCGAAACAAAAGAATATGTGCAATGTTGTTATATGGACAATCGCCTGGGAGTTTGGAATGCACTGAAAGTGGCAGAAACATTGAAAGATGGAATACTTGTTTTTTCCTGCTGGGAAGAGCATGGTGGAGGAAGTGTTTCGTATTTGCAAAAATTTATTTACGATAAATACAAAGTGAAGCAAGCTATCATTTCCGACATTACCTGGGTAACACCCGGTGTGCCTCATGGAAAAGGAGTTGTGATTTCTTTGCGGGATAGCTTAGTTCCGCGCAAATCTTATGTGGATAAAATAATTGCAATTGCGAAAAAATCCAATGTTCCTTACCAACTTGAAGTGGAAGGAACTGGAGGAAGTGATGCCAAGGAACTACAAATGGCAGAAGTGCCGTGGGATTGGTGTTTTATAGGTGCTCCCGAAGACCATGTACATACTCCGGATGAAAAAGTATTTAAGAATGATATTGATGCGATGGTGAAAATGTATAAGGTGTTGATGGAAAAATTGTAGTTTTTTAGTATTGAGTCCTAAAGTAGTATGTATTGAGTACAAAGTATAAAGTACAAAGTATAATAGGTGCAATACTTTGTACTCAATACTAAATACTTTTTACTTCACCACAAAACTCTTCACCCCATTCAACTTCTTACTTTTTATTTTAGCGAAATACATTCCGGGAACTAAATTTAATTTTTCCTGGTAAGTAGTTTGCCCGGTTAAGGTGGATGAATAAGCCAATCGTCCCATAATATCTATTACCTCTAAATTAATTAGTTCTTCTTTTGAATTAGCGTCATTCAAATGAATGGTAAAACTTCCATCGTTTGGAGAAGGGTATAATTCCACTCCTATTTCAGTTGGTTTGGTATTGTCCACACTGGTAACCATTGATGATAATGTGTTTTCCCAAATGCCTCTTCCGAAAGTAGAAATATAAATTTTATCTAACAAAGGATTAAAATCAATATCCGAACAAATAACATTTGGCAATCCTGAACTTTCGTTTACCCATGCTGTTCCTTGCGAATTTAAAATATAAATTCCTAAATCGGTGGCAATCATCAGGTCGTTAGAAGCAGGAACTGTTTTGATACAATTAACAGGAATGTCAGGTAAATTAAGAGAAATGTTTGTCCACGTTGCCCCTGCATTGGTAGTTTTAAAAACTTTGTTTCCGGCACTGAAACCGGCCATGCAAACAAACGCCATATTCGAATTGGTTTGGTTTACATCAATGCCTGTAATATATAAGGTATCGGGCAAACCAGTTGTAATGTCTGTCCACGAATTACCCCCGTCTTGTGTAACATACATAGTGGATGGGGAACTAAATTCATACCTTATTCTTCTTGCTCCGTAAATTACATTTGGATTACTGTTACTCACCGCCAATGCAGACATTTCGTTATCGTGAATTGCATTGGGAGGCATTGGAGATAGTGGATTCCAGAAGAAACCACCGTCAGTAGATTTTACTACGTTGGTAAAACCCACATAAATGGTTCCGGGGTTATTATAATCGGCAGTAATGGGCGACAACCATTCCCCTGTTTCATTATTTACATTCACATTCACTCCATTACTTGATAATCCCCCATTAGTTGAAACAAAAAAGTTTCCATATTGAGAAGAACCAATTACTATACTATCGTTTAACGGGTCACAGTAATTATCCATTCCATCTCCTCCAAAAATAGTGTTCCATGAAGTGCCGTTAAAATACATGGTGGCATTATCCTGCGCACCTGCCACAAGCCTGTCCGCAGCATTGCGGGAAGATGACAAACGATAAAAGGAGGTAATATTCATACCGTTGCTGATGGTTGTCCATTGCGTGGGCCAGGGAGTTCCCCCGGTTGCATCGGTCCATGTTTCAGGAGTTATGCTCGTGGTTCTGTATAAGCCACCATCGCTGCATACAAAAATATTTCCGGTAGAAGATTGTGTTTCTATAAAATGAATATCACCATGCAAAGTAGCGCCATATTGCAACGTCCAATGACTAACCGGGTTAAACGTTTGCGCCCCGTCTGTAGAACACCAAATATTTACCCCACCCACATACACCTTGTTTTTATCAGTTGCATTTACGGTAAAACCCAAATCGTATGTCCCCTGTCCGCCTGTAGCAGTGCCCATTCCCCCTTCCAGCATATTTACACCCGGGTTAATGTAATTCCAGGTAACACCGGCATCTGTTGATTTATATATACCTGCAGAACCTTCGTCCACTCCCACTGTCATTGCATAAATATAATTGTGGTCGGAGGCTGCAATCGCTAATTTAATTCTTTTCACTACACCTGTTGGCGGAATGCCCGTGTTGAGCATCGTCCATGTATTTCCAAAATCAAGAGATTTGTAAATACCTGCCGCACCAATGTTCTGAAAAGACAACCAACCGGTGGAAGCATATAATATACTGGGATTGGTGGGGTCTTTTTGTAAATCCCAAAAAAGGGAATCGAGGGTATGTGTCCAGGTTCCTCCACCATTTGTGGAAGTGTACATTCCACTGACACCGCAGGCAATTACCTGGTTGCTGTTTGCAGGGTTCACCATTATTTTCCGAATCAGGGAAGCATCTCCGTTGGTTAGCTGAAAGGTCAATGCAGTTGGGTTCCATGTTAAGCCGCCATCGGTGGTTTTATATACTCCCAAACCATAATGGGTATGGCGTTTTCTTCCGTCCAAATTCAATGCTACATCAATGTATTCGAAATCGCACACGGAGATATACATGGTGTTAGGGTTGTTCGGGTCAATGCAAATATCTGAAATGCGGTCTATAGGTAAATTATCGGTGAGGGGTGTCCAGTTTACCCCGTTGTCAATGGTTTTCCAAACTCCACCCTGTGCCACTCCCACAAAATAAGTGTTTGCATTGGTGGGGTGAAATGCAATGCAGTTTATCCGTCCTATCCCGTTCTGCATATAGCCGGTTTCGTTTCCGGGTAATGTGTAAGGCCCTACAGGTGACCATGAAGAACGCAAAAATTTTTCGGAGTGTTGTGCGTTTTTTTCGTTTGCTGCTTTCACTGCTTCATCAATATAAATAGATGCTTTCCCTGGATTGCCTTGACCATCCAGGTGCATTTCCATTTCGTTTTCCCAGCGTTTAAAATATTTCCAGTGTTTGGTATGTTTCAAATCGGTATGGCTTGCCCATTCGTTAAACTGGCGTTGCATTTCCTTAAAACTTTGCGGTTGCCCGGATGTGTTTTTCAGAAATGCCTGTGCATTGCAAACTGAAATACTATATACTAGTATAGTGGTGATTGTAGCTTTTATGATTTTCATTAGTACAGTTGATTAAATTAGGTTATAAAAGTAAGGAAAAAATAATAGAAACCAAATAATAGTATGAATAAGTGCCATCTGATAATCAGGACTAATTTAGAAATTATTAGAAGGAACAAATTTAACAGAACGTTCTGCAAATGAGATTATTTTTTATTTGAAGCATCTTTTTTACTTAGTTTTGCAACCGTAATTATATTAATTTTATAAATTGACAAATAAAGAGCGTACCTATAGTTTACCTGTGTTGCTTTATCATCGGATTGTAAATAAACATTCGGTGATAGGAAAGCATAAAATATATGTATGGGAAAATGAGTTGGAAAAACAACTTGAGTATTTAAAAAAAAATGGATACGAAACCATTACTTTTTTTGATTTGCAGGAAAATCCGACCATGAATTTGAAAAAAAAAGTGTTAATTACCTTTGATGACGGATACGAGGATAATTACACACTATTGTTTCCATTGCTGAAAAAATATAATTTCAAAGCGGTTATTTACCTGGTTACACAGGTAAATCACAACAGCTGGGGAGTGAACGAAGGAGAGCCGAGGATAAATATGATGACAGATGAACAGAAAAAAATAATGAGTGATTATGGAATTGAAATGGGAGGGCACACCCGCACTCATATTGATTTGTCTAAATGTTCAGAAACGCAGTGCCTGAACGAAATAGCGGGTTGCAAATCGGATGTAGAAAAGCTTACCGGCAAAAAAGCAATTAGTTTTGCCTATCCTTTCGGAGGAATTAATGAAGCGGTAAAACGGGTTACAAAACAAGCCGATTATATATATGCAGTATCAACCAACACAGGACCAAAAAAATTTGGAGTGGATGATTTTCAAATAAGAAGAATAGAAATAACTCCAAAAACAACAATGAGAAGTTTTAAAAACAAAATAAGCGGATATTATTTTTATCCTTCTTTTATAAAATCTTTTTTTACAGGAAACCAAACAAAATAAATTTTGGATTTAGAATTTGTATTATGGAAACAGAATTGACAGCCGGAACCCGGATAGATCACGAAAAATATGGCGAGGGAATAATTAGTTCGGTAAGTATTTCCGGCTACGAAGTATTTTTTGCTCGAGGAGGAAAAATGGAACTTTCTAAATCGAATTCAGAATTTGAAGTGATGGAAGCGATAGAATCTACTGACAATTCTCCTAAAATAAGTATTGCAGAACTTGAAAAAGTTTTTGATTATTTACTTGAAAAAACAGGAACTGTTCCCCAAATAATTGAATTTGCTGATAAGTGGACAGGAGGAAAATTGATTTTGAAACCACAGGACGACCAACTCAAACCACATGAAATACCTTTGGATGGATTTTTTCATAAAATAGTGATGGTTCGCGACCGATTGAGAGTGCTGGAACAAAATATTAACAGCCACCCCAAGCTAACTGATGAAGACAAAGTCAACCTTCAGCAATACATTACCCGGATTTATGGAAGCCTTACCAGTTTCAATATTATGTTTAAAAACAAAGAAGACCATTTTGTTGGAACAGGCAAATAAATTATTCACTTATTGCCAGTGAACAAATGCACTATTGAATTAATAAATTAAAGATGAAAGTATCAGGATTTTCTTTTATAAAAAATGCATTGAAATATGATTACCCCATTATGGAAGCTATTCATTCCATACTTCCGATTTGCGATGAATTTGTTATTGCAGTTGGCAAATCAGATGATGATACGTTGAATTTTATTAAATCCATTGACTCTCCAAAAATAAAAATCATAGAAACTGTTTGGGATGAAAAATTGAGAGAAGGTGGCAGAGTTCTTTCTGATGAAACTAATAAAGCTTATCGTTCTATTGCTCCCGATAGCGACTGGTGCTTTTATATCCAGGGTGATGAAGTAATTCATGAAAAATACCTTGATGCCATTAAAAACGCGATGGTGAAATATAAAGACGATAAGCAGGTGGATGGATTATTGTTTGAGCATTTGAATTTCTATGGTTCGTATGATTATATAGCAGATTCACGCAACTGGAATAAAAAAGAAATTCGTGTTATTAAAAACAATAACGAGTTTTATTCTTATAAAGATGCAATGAGTTTCAGGAAAGGGAAGGATGTGAAATTAGACGTAGTAATGGTGGATGCTTGTATCTATCATTACGGCTGGGTGAAACAACCTGAAGCAATGCAGTTGAAACAACTTGAATTTCATAAACTCTGGCATGATGATAAATGGGTGGAAGAAAACATTCCGAAGGTAGATGAATTTGATTATTCTAAAATTGATTCTGTTTCCTTATTTAAAGGCACCCATCCCAAAGTGATGCAAGAACGATTAAAGAGATTGAACTGGAAATTTTCGTTCGATCCTACAAAAGGGAAAAAACAATCTGTTAGAAAAAGGGTTTTGAATTTTATTTACCAGGAAACAGGATTGCATATAGGGGAGTTTAAAAACTATAACCTTATCAGGAAATAATTTAAGAATTTCAGGTTAAAAATATTTTTCAATATAAGCGTTAACTCTATAAATTTAGCTAAAAATCAGTATTATGCTGTTAAATGATTTTTTTAAAATAAAGAATATTAAAAATGGAGAAAAGTATATAGTAAGTATTGAAATGAATGCCGAACATAAAATATATGGAGGGCATTTCCCTGGCAACCCTGTTGCTCCAGGCGTGTGTTTAACACAAATGGTAAAAGAAACTATAGAACATATTACAGGGCAACATTTAACTATGACTACTGGCGACAATATAAAATTTACCGCTGTTCTTAATCCTGATTTAAACAAAAATATAACAATGACTTTAAGTATAAAAAACAAAGAAGAGGGTTTGTTATATGCCGATAGTAGTATTTCTGAAGGAGAGATGAAATTCTTTTCTTTCAAAGGAACTTTTAAAATAAACAAATAAATTAATTCTCACTTTTTGGCTTAAAAATTGTAAAGAAAAACACCTGATTTCACAACCAATAAAATTAAAATTTATGCTAACAAATTTCTCAAAAATAACTACCGCTTTGTCTGTTTTTATATCTGCCATTTCATTTGCAGGAAATACAGAAGGATATAACATTAAAATAAGTGCCAAAGGGCTTAAAGAAGGCGACAAATGCCTGCTTGCAAATTATTATGGCGACAAGCAATACATCAAGGATTCGGCAAGAGCTGATGCTAAAGGAGAAGTTCTTTTTAAAGGAAAAGAAAAACTTGCACAGGGAATTTATTTATTTGTTCCTCCCAGCAAGAACAAATATTTTGATTTTGTGATGGATGCTGACCAAAATTTTGCGTTGGAAACAGATACACTGGATTATGTTAAATATATGAAAACAAAAGGTTCGGAAGAGAATAAATTTTTTTATGATTATCAAAACTTCATGTCCGCCAAACAAAAACAAGTAGAGCCAATGCGGGCAAGGGTAAATGCACTAAAAAAAGGAAACGACTCTATTAAAATTATCCAGGATAAATTAGTAGAAATAGATAAAGAAGTTAAAACTTACAAATTGGATTTCATAAAAAACAATCCTAAATCGTTTGTTGCAAAACTATTTAAATCAATGGAAGAAACGGAAATTCCGGAAGCACCAATTTTATCCAACGGTAGAAAAGACTCCACATTTGCATATCATTATTATAAAACACACTTTTGGGACAACTTTGATTTTAGTGATGACCGCCTGTTGAGAACTCCAATATTTGGAAATAAAATTAAACAATATATGGAAAAACTCACCCCTCAAACTCCTGACTCTATTGATATTTCATGCGATTACCTTGCAAACAAAGCAAGAGCGAACCATGAAGTATTTAAATATGTAGTGTACTGGTTAACTTTTACATACGAAGATTCAAAGATAATGGGCATGGATGCGGTATTTGTGCACATGGTTAACGGGTATCTCAAAGAATCTGACTGGGTAGATTCTACACATCAGTACAAAATGAAAGACAGAGTGCGAACTTTAGAGCCATTATTATTGGGTAAAAAAGCTCCCGGTATAACGATGCCGGATTCATTGGGCAAAAATATTTCTTTGTATGATGTGAAAGCAAAATATACAGTTGTTATTTTTTGGGACCACGGTTGCAGTCATTGTAAAAAAGAAGTTCCGAAACTTGTGGATGTATATAATACAAAGTTGAAAGCAAAAGGAGTACAGGTATATGCCGTGGAAACCGAAGACAAGCCTGAAGACTGGAAAAAATTTATAAGGGACAATAAAATGAACTGGATAAATGTGCATCAGCCGGATGAGTATAGCAGGGCGGTTACCAAAAAGATTTATGATATATACAGCACCCCGGTAATTTACTTACTGGATGAAAATAAAATCATTAAAGCAAAGCGAATTGACAGCGACCAGTTAGATGGCTTTATAGATATGCTGGAGAAAGAGAAGGGGAAAGAAAAAGAGAAGAAATAATATAAAAATCCTGCTCACCAAAGTGTTGCAGGATTTTTTTGAATTCCACTTAACTAATATGTATTTAAATTCACGCTTTATTTAATCCGGTTAATAACTATCGTATTTCCTCCCGAATAATCAAATTTCCAATCAGCATCAAATATTTGAGGTAAATAACGTTTATATAAATTAATCCGGGAAGTCAGTTTATCTTCCGGCTCATCTGATTTTGCCAAACCAGTAAATTCATAAGTAACCATTTTGGGGTGTTGTTCCATAAATAATTTAACTACAGCTACTATGGTATTCATCACCCGGTACATTTCGCCTTTATTAGTAAGAGAGTATTCTTCACCTTCGTATTCATCATTGGTAACGCCAAATACAATGGTGGCATGTAGAATATTATCCTGCCTGCGCCCAAAGCGAACTTCGTAATTAACCCCCTTGTCAGTTGTAAAATAATACACCCCTGCAGTGCTTATAACTGGTATGATTATTTTATAAATTTCAACAGAATGGTGCTCCATATATGAATATTAATTTTTTGGTGGGTTAAAATTATAAAATTAATTCAAAAAAAACGTTCTTTAATAAATTATATGACATTGTATTATTAGATACCTTTGATGCCTGTACTTAAAATTGTAATCAATGCGGAGTTTATTTTTCCTTTTATTAATGATAATGTTCACCAAAAGTTTTACCCAAAATGTGAAGGTGATAAAAATAACTGATCTAAAAAAACGAATACAAAATAATTCGGATACTACTTATATTGTAAATTTTTGGGCTAGCTGGTGTGCTCCCTGTGTAAAAGAACTTCCGGATTTTGACAGTATCAACTCCGTTTATAAAACCCAAAAAGTAAAAGTTCTATTGGTAAGTTTGGATTTTAAAGAAGACTTAACCACTAAATTGTTGCCATTTATGATTAAAAAAAATATACGGGCAGAAGTGATGTTGCTGGACGAAGCAAACGGAAATTATTTTATTCCTGAAATTTCTGAACAATGGAGCGGAGCTATTCCGGGCACTTTGATAGTGAATAATAAAAACAAACTAAAAGAGTTTTACGAAAAAAAACTGAATTACGATTTTCTTAAAAACAAAATTGAAAGTCAAAGTAAATAATTAGGTACACGAAAAGAAAAAATATAAATGCAAAAATAATATGAAAACTAAATTAATAAATATTGTGTTATTAGTTACTGCCGCTATTGTAATAGGGTATGCGTTTTTTATTTATGATAAAAACAAACCCATTCGATACCTGCCTATATTTGGTGAAAAAAGCTATGAACATAAAGGGGGGAGTGATACTGTTTATCACACCATAGGTAATTTCAGTTTTACTAACCAGGATGGAAAAACAGTTAACGAAAAAGATTTTAAAGGAAGTATTTACGTTGCGGATTTCTTCTTTACAACCTGTCATAGTATTTGTCCGATAATGAGCAACCAGATGGAACGGGTTTATGAAAAATACAAAGGGAATGCGAAAGTTAAATTTCTGTCTCATACCGTGGACCCTGAAATAGACACGGTGGAACAATTAAAAAGATATGCGATAAAACACAATGCCGATGCTAAGCAGTGGAGTTTTGTAACCGGAAGTAAAAAAGAGTTGTATGCAATAGCAAGGACAGGATATTTATTAAATGCTGAACAGGGAGATGGAGGATCTGATGATTTTATACATACTCAAAACTTTGCATTGATAGATTGGAATAAGCGAATTCGCGGGTTTTATGATGGTACAGATACAACAGACATGAACCAACTCATAAAAGATATAAGTTTGCTTTTGAAGGAATTTGAGTATAAAGAAAAAAATTAGCAAAAACCTTACTGAATGACAAAAAAAATCCCTCTGCCGAATTATTGGCAGAGGGTTTTTTTGTTCTATTAAAAATTTCTTAGTGCAATGTAATATTATAAACGGTTCCGTTTATTGTTACAGTAGCCTGGTCATCGCAAGTACCATTTCCATAATCAACATAGCGGGTGGCTTTTCCACTCGGAGTGATTTGAAAACCTCCTGCAACAATGTAATGACAATTCATTTTTATATCCAAAGCACTGGTAGTGGCTGCAGTAAAAGAATTTCCTAACGCATTGGTTCCTGTAGCTGTACCTGTTATTAAATATTCATCATCCGTCCAATTCCAAGGAGTACTTTCTCCTGCAACCCACTCACGAGTGCGGGTTGATGTCCAGGTAATCGTTCCGCCATTGTTTGCTTTAATTATTGTACCATTAACCTGTATAGAAAAAGTTAAATGGTGGGAAGAATTGTGACCGTTATTGGTTACCGTTTTTGTTCCCATCACCTGGTTATCGTTTACAAAATAATTAGTAAAGGAAATGGTGTGAGTGGATGCTGAATCCCGGTAATGACCAGAATAAGATACATTAACAATACCTCTTCTGTATCTTCCGTCATTACATAAACAATTGGTTGCTCCAAAATTTACAGTAATAGTGTGCGGATTTACAGCGGTATCAATGACAACTGTGGCACATGCACTTAATAATCCTTTTTCATTAGAAGTACTTGGAGCCAAATAAGAACTCAACGTTCCGGCTGATGCCTGATCAGCGATGTTATGCACATCGTTGTAAGTTCCTTCCGCAAGCGCATTGTCAGAAGACGCTGTGGTGTCTTTGTCTGTTTCATCCTGTGTTTTTTTCTTACATGATGCAAAAAGAATACCTACTATAGCTACTGCTGTAAGGTATTTCATTAGATTTTTAGTGTTCATAATCTTTGTTTTAGGTTAATTAATTAATGATTAATTTGTCATTATGACGAAGCGAAAAAGTAAAAGTTTAATGCAAAAGTAAATATTTTTCGAGAACCGCCAATAATAGTTATTACCATTAATAACTAACTTCACTTTTAAGTAACCTTGGTCGACTGCCAATTTGTAAGTAACCATTTACCGTTTCGCCTTCCATATACTTCCGTAAATCGTAATAAAATCTCAAAATCTTTTCCATCATATTTACCTTTTACATTCACCACACCATTATTAATTTGTGTTTTCCAATACTTTTTTGAAACCATTTCTTTTAAATCCATTTTAGAATAGATAATTTTTCCACTAATAATATTGTGGATGTGTTCTTTTTTAGTTTCAACCAAACCATTGGAGTGAATAATAATTACATCATCCGCTAAAACAGCATCCAGCTGTATCGAATCTCTATTTATTATTGCCCGGAAGCGGTTATTTGTTAGTGTTAATTTTTCCGGTTGGGCAAAGCTTAAAAAGCTTAGAAAGAGAAAAAGAGAAGAAACAATTGTTTTTGAAATAAAATGCACCCTACTTAATTTTTCTAGAAAACAATTTAAGAAAAGAAGCCCACCCTTTCTTTGGATTTGCGGTAAACACTCCCTGGTTGGCATTGCGTATATCTTCTATGGAATAAAACGCAGATGGATTATGTTGCTGAATAACGGATACTACCGATTGAACATTTTTACGTTTAATTATGGTAAAAATCATTTTTACAGGTCCTACTCCACCTTGCCCTTCTACCACGGTAACTCCATGGTTGCCCTTTTTTAGTGCCTTTAATAAACTTTCGCAATCCTGGTTGGTGATGATGCGAATAACTTGCAGTCCCAATGCCAATCGTTCTTCTATTTGCAAGCCAACAAAGGTTCCGGTAGCAAAACCACCTGCCCAGGCAAGGTAACATGCCCAATTGTTCAGGTTTTTCATTACCTGTGCTACCACTACAATCCAGATTAATACTTCGAAAAAACCAAGTAACGGAACAATTTTTCTGAATCCTTTTGAAATAAAAACATGGCGAATGGTGCCAATACTCACATCGCAGATTCTGCTGAAGAATATAATCAGTGGTAAGGTTATCCAGGCGTAATAATCGAAATGCATGTTAAAGAAATTCTAAATTCCAAATCCTAAATTCTAAATGTTTACGTCATTGCGAGCGAGTTAAGCAACCTCTTACTTTATTTTGTGATTGCTTCGCTGCGCTCGCAATGACGAAGCAATTCCTAAATTATAAATACTAAATGTTAATTTTTAATACCTCATCCGTAAATCCTTCCCTGTTCAGCTTTTAGAATTTAGAGATTAGAATTTTATCCACTTTATTTTACCAAAACCAATTTATTTGTTTTTCTCCTGTTATCGGCAATTAAACTGTAATAATAAATACCTGCTTTCAGGTTTTTTCTTTCAAATTGAACGGTATGTTTTCCTTCCGGCAATTGCGTGTCAATAAGGGTTTCTACTAATCGTCCGCATTCGTCCCATATCTGTAGATTTACTTTTGAGTTTTTATTCAAAATAAATTCAATGGAAGATGATTGGTTCATAGGATTGGGATAAGCAGTAAGTTGCAACTCATTTTTATTGGAAGCAATTTCGTTTATACCTATTTGATACACCGAAGTAACGCTGGTAGAATAAATTCCATTGGCATGAGTAGCAATAACCACCATTCCGTCAGAAGTTCTGTAATCAATCATATCGCACACTGCATTGCCTATTGTGCTTGCTCCCTGCTGCATCCAAACAGTGTTAGTTCCGTTAAGTGTATCCGTAGCATATAATCCCGTACTGGTGGCAAGCATATAAACCGTTCCATTAGCCACAGGAATGATGCTTGCCCACCTGATGGAAGGGGTATTGGAACCTACTTCCAGGTTACCTCCTGCTTTTGCCCATGTTGTTCCGGCATCTACAGAATAAAAAATACTATACACCCCGTAGTTGGAAAAAATGACCATCACCTTATTTCCATCTCTTGGGTCAACGGCAATACAACTCACATATCCCGAAGGAAACAAAGCAGCAGAGGTAATAGAAGTAATATCTACAGGAGTGGGAGTACCTGTATTGGCGCTATCTACCCGGTACACCTTTTTATTGTCTGTACCATAATACACCCTGTTGGCAGGGGTTTTACAGGCGGTTACTGCGGTAATTACAGAATTAGCAGTAGGCACAGAATCTGTAAATTGAGTCCAGTTGGTATTGATGGAATCCCAGTTGCCTATCATGGGAATGCCGGCAAGGTTATCATTTCTCCATAAATACTTTCCACCTGCCAGATACATAATATCATTGTTATTCGGGTCCAGGGTATAGGGATTGATGAACTCCGGTTTCTTTAAATTTCGCGGGTCTATTCTTGCAAAAGTAGTAACACCTCCGCTGGCATTAAGTGTGGCTTTCATCATTTTGCCCTGTTGAATAGAAAAATAATAATTGGTTTGATTATCCGCAATAGCGCAATAAGAACCATCTCCGCTTCGGGGAGTTACCCAAGGGGTTGTCGGATTGGTAGAATTGGTGTACCAGCTTCCGTTGTCCTGGGCTCCGCCAATGATGATATTGTTATTTGGGGTAGCATGGTCTAAAGCCACGGTATAAAACATGGTGGTGATATACCCATTATTTAATGATTGCCATTCAACAGCCGCAGCAGTATTGTCCAGTGTTTTAAATACTCCGCCATCATTGGTACTAAACATTACATTTGGATTGGACGGCAAAAACTCCAGGCAATGCTGGTCAGGATGATGATTCAAATAGGTATTGATAACAGGAAGATGAGAATTTTGCTGGTATCCGCCAATAAAAGTAGTGTGAGTGGAATCCTGGAAACCGGTGGTGGAACGGTAAATATTAGTTCCGCCAATAAACACAACATTTGAATTTCCGGGTTTTACTTTCACCACCATGTCATACGAATCCTGGGTATGAAAATGGTCGAACAAACTACCCGTGGTGGGCAGGTTGGCAGATAAATTTTGCCATGTTCCGCCTGTGCTGTCTCCATTGCCCGACAAATAGGTATATTTCCAAAGACTGTTCCAATGCGGGTTTCCGAGATAATCAAAAATCTCTTTTCCAAATCCGGGTGTATTTGCCAGGAAATATACTTCGTTCCTGTTATTGGGGTTAATGCCCGAAACTATTCTATTATATGCAGTAGGAAAATTAGGAGGAGTTATTTTAGTAAAAGTTGTTCCGTTCGGGCTTCGCCAAATTCCTTTTTGAGTGCCCCCATCATCCGACATGGTAACATACACCGTACCGGCAACATCCACTTCTACATTAGTAAAATAACAATTAGCAGCGGCTTTTGCAGCTGTCCAGGTGGTTCCACCGTTTTGTGTTTTATACACACCGCCATATATAGCAGCATACACTCTAGAAATGGTATCGGGCGCGGAAACATCGTTTGCCACTGCCCACACTAACTGGTAACCCGTGGTAAAAGAACCCGGGCTTCCTCCCGCAGTAGGTACTATAGGGCTCCAGGTAACACCCCCATCCACAGACTTAAATAATCCATCTCCTAAATAATAAGAATTGCTGCCCCCGCCCGAAGCGGAAGCACCGTAAGCCTCTCCACTGCCGTAATACCATACATTGGTATGATTAGGGCGTTTGTCCTGCACCACACAGGTTGCATTTTTTAATTGAGAAAGGGTATTGGTCATGTTCCAGGTGGTGCCACCATTGGTGGAAAGCCACATACCGCCCGAACAGGAACCCGCCAGCAAACGGTTTTCGTTGGTTACATCCACACCAAACGCACGCGTACGACCTCCTACATTATATGGACCACGGTTAGTAAACTCCAAGTAATTTCCGCGAGATGCACTGGCATCATTGGGCAAAGTAGCGGCAAATGCCAGTTCTTTCTGACGTATATTGTCGGGTATTTTGCCTATAGCCGGGTCGGCATAGCGCCTTAGTTCGTAGTTCATTCGTTCCAGGGCATCGTCTTCCATGCCTTCGGAGCGTACTTCGTTTTTTTCTTTATTAGTATAGGTTAATTTTTTTGAAGCCAAAAAGGCAACTGCCAGAAATGATAAGGCAACGAGGGATGCGAGCGTAAATTTTAATTTCATCTGTTGTTTTTTTTGTTTGAGGATTCAAAGGTAGTATAAAAACTTTTTCAAGGTTAAAATGTTTGAAATTTGATGCGGACTGATCACTACTAATTACCAATATGCTAATCTAACGCATACTTATGGGGCGTTACAAACGCCATTATCAAACGCATTTAAAGTCCTGTAGGGCAATGTCATTAAGTTAAGCATGATGCAGTATCGCATCACCTATTAATAGCAAAGCCATTACCCTAATTTACTACTTGTTCAAGATGTTTTTTCAATTTTTCTTACTAGCTTTTCATTTCTTTAGATATTCTCCACGTTTTAAAAAGTACTCTCCACGTTTTAAAAAGTATTCTCCACGTTTTGAAAAGTACTCTCCACGTTTTGAAAAGTACTCTTCCCGTTTTGAAAAGTACTCTTCTCGTTTTGAGAAGTACTCTTCCCGTTTTGAAAAGCACTCTTCTCGTTTTGAAAAGCACTCTTCCCGTTTTGAAAAGCCTTCCTTTTATTTTTACAATGCCTGCTTTCTCTTCACCCCTGTACGGCTAAGCTGAAACGTTGAAATGTGCGGGTGGTGCTTAGGTTGTAGTTAATGGTGTAAGTTTTACTTACCTTTTAGCCTCGGCAGGTTTATACATATATATATGTATAGTTTTAAAAAAAGGATTTACGAAACCCCTGATTTCGTAACTCCTGACAATGGGGTATGTATTTGCGAAAGTTTGTGTAGTTTTGTGGGGGTAATTTATATGGTAGCAGATATTTTAGGGACGTGCTAACTTGAACCGAACCAACACGAAATGAAGAAACTTTTGACAATATTACTTTTACTGATCTACGGAATTTGTAACGGACAGGTTAACCTTGTTCCAAATCCAAGTTTTGAAATAATTGACAGCTGTAATTTTGGAATTAATTGTGGAGCTGGTATTTCTAGAGGGTTTGTACCACCTTGGGACGACCCGATTTATTCTAGTTCCGACCTATATAATGCCTGTTGTACCCGTCCTTATTGTATAGTCCCCTCGAATATTGAGGGTTATCAAAATGCGCATAGTGGTAATGGATATGCTGGAATTATTTGTTTAGTTACAACTTCAAATTACAGAGAATATATTCAAGCCCCATTAGATAGCGCATTAATAGCTGGACATAAATACATATATCTGTTGCCACGACACACCGTAATCGGTGGATGAATACAGCCAGTAACGGGCAGCCCAGGGCGAAGGGTCCCATGCAATGGTAGATAAATAAAGAGTAGTACTATTGGTGGTGGTATCTGTCAACGATTCTATTTCGTAAGGGTTGTTTCCTCCCCAAGCTACAGGATACGAAATCCCCGTAGCCATTGTATAGGTAACACCATCATCGTCCGAGTACAATGGTCAGCTATGCGGCAATTGGGCAGAAAGAGGAAGTAAAAATCAGGCGGGCAGATGTATGGCAGTTGATTATTATAAAATCCGTTTATTTCCTGCTCCATTTTTAATTACTTTAAGAATATTATTTTTAAAAGCAATTCGGTCGTTGGTAGTTTGCCAGCCTGCACTATCAGGCAAACCTTTGTAAAGGATGCCTTTGGTTCCCAACGTGTAAAGACTGTTATCGGTTGTAAATTTTTATGTTCGTTTATCCAATTTCCTATCATTAGGAATAAATAATATAGGAATGTATTTTTCTACAACACATACGCATATTGTAGCTAACAGTCTTTTTAGCTATACCCCTCAAATAAATGAAACAACTGTTATAACTGATACTGCTAACTGGACATTAGTTTCAGGACTATTTATAGCAAATGGAGGAGAGCAATATATTATTATTGGTAATTTTTATCTGTTTCTGCTACAGATACAGTTGCATCAAGTAGCCAATATTGGGGACAATCATATTTTGTTATTGATGATATAAGTGTAATTGACTGCACAACTGTTGGAGTAAACCAGGAAACAAAAGAGGAAATAATTAGTGTTTATCCTAACCCAATTATTGGTAAGCTGAATGTTCAAACAAATAATTACGAACAATCAGAAATTATTCTTTACGACCTTTCATCAAGAAAAGTTTTACAACAAACATTTACAAACACAACAACAATAAACACCGAACAACTTGCAAAAGGAATGTATCTTTACGAAGTGCGAAACAGAAACGGAATTATTAAGAACGGAAAAGTAATTAAAGAATGACACTATAGCCCCCCTTAAGCTAAGCTGACAGTTAGGTTTTTGTGTGTTGGGGCTTAGGATAAACACTAAGCCCTCACGCCTTTGCTTTACTTCAGCTTAGCCTTTACAGGTGAACACAGAAAATGATTGTACCTTTATGAAATGAAATTTACCGCTTTTCAAAAAATAAATTCATTTGTTGCCTGGACACAAACCAAACTTTCTAAAAAGCAATTCATTTTCTTATCCAGTATTTTTGTTGGCATTTCAGTTGGTTTAGCTGCCATTCTCTTAAAAACATTTGCACATTATATTTTTCTTGGAGTTACATACAACAAGTTAGGAAGTATTAAATATATTTTTCTTTTATTACCTGTTATTGGAATATTGCTGACGGTGCTGGCAATAAAGAAAATATTAAAAGGAAAGCTGGAAAAGGGATTATCCAATATTCATTATGCAATTGCAAATAAATCAAGCATCATTCCAAAAGAACAAATGTATGCCCAGATACTTACCAGTTCATTAACAGTTGGATTTGGCGGTTCAGCAGGGTTAGAAGCCCCAATTCTACTTACCGGAGCAGCATTTGGAAGCAACTATTCAAAAAAATATCATTTAAACTATAACGAACGCACATTATTACTTGCCTGCGGAATAGCAGCAGGTATAGGTGCTGCATTTAATGCACCCATTGCAGGAGTTTTATTCGCTTTGGAAGTTTTACTAATAGACATTAGCATTTCGGCTTTCACACCACTTATTATTGCAGCGGCAACAGGTGCTTTAATTTCAAAAATAATACTTGAGGACGACATTCTTTTATCTTTCAAATTACAACAACCCTTCAACTATAATAATGTTCCTTTCTATATTGTGTTGGGTTTGTTAGCGGGGCTTATTTCGGTTTATCATTCACGAACATTTACCTTTATAGAAGGGCTGTTCCATAAATTTCCAAACAAATTATATTTGAAAGCTTTAATAGGAGGATTATTATTGGCATCCCTTATTTTTATTTTTTCATCTTTATTTGGCGAAGGCTATCAAAGTATAAAAACACTTTCGTTACAATCGCCTGAAAACTTATTAAACAATAGTTACTTTTATAATTATAAAAGCAGCGATTGGTTTGTACTTGCTTTTGTAGGAGTTCTTATATTTGTTAAAGCAATAGCAACAGCACTTACATTAGGTAGTGGTGGAAACGGAGGCAACTTTGCGCCATCTCTTTTTGTTGGTGCTTATCTTGGTTTCTTTTTTTCAAAGGCTTTAAATATGCTAAACTTAACAAACCTACCGATAAGCAATTTTACCATTGTAGGTATGGCAGGAATATTAAGCGGACTTTATCATGCACCATTAACTGCAATATTTTTAATTGCAGAAATTACGGGCGGTTACACTTTAATGATTCCTTTGATGATTGTATCATCCATTAGTTATGCAGTTTCCAAATACTTTGAACCATTTTCGATGGATACTAAAAAACTTTCGTTAACAGGAAAAATATTTACTTACGACCGTTACCATAATATTTTAACCACCATCAGAACTTCCAATTTAGTAGAAACTAATTTCCAGAAACTTTCACCAAACGATACATTAGGTGCTATTGTTGAATTAGTTTCAAAATCAAAACGAAACATTTTTCCTCTTACAGACAAAGAGAATAAATTATTAGGAATTATTATACTTGACAACATAAGAAACATACTATTTAAAACCGAAATGTACAATAAGATAACGGCAAAAGAACTAATGACAATTCCTCCTGCTATTATTTCATCTGCCGAAACTATGGAAGAAGTAATGAAAAAGTTTGATGAAACAGGAGCATGGAATTTACCAGTAATTGAAAATGAAGAATACATTGGTTTTATTTCCAAATCAAGCGTATTTTCAAGTTATCGGACAAAACTAAAATCAACAACAATAGCGTAACAAATGGTCGAAAAAATTTTTCCAGTAAAAAGTTATTTGAAACTTAAAACTTCTTGTTTTTACTAATCATTTTTCTTAAAAGAGTACTTAAACTGTCATTTTCAATAAATGTTCCACCAGTTTGTTTACAGCCATAGCGCGGTGAGATATTTTATTTTTTTCGGCAAGTTGCATTTCAGCAAAAGAAAGTTCATTTCCCTGGGGTACAAAAATGGGGTCGTAGCCAAAACCCATGGTTCCCCGTTTTTCGGTTAATATAGTACCGTTTACTATGCCTTCAAACTGGGTTTCGTTACCATCTATCACCAGCGAAACAATGGTTTTGAAGCGCGCTTTGCGGTTTTCAATGCCTTTCATTTCGTTCAATACTTTAGCAATATTGTTTTCTGCATTGCTGATCTCCCCTGCATAGCGGGCAGAAAGCACACCAGGACGACCATCCAGCGCATCTATTTCCAAACCGGTGTCGTCAGCAAAACAATTGTGATGGTATTTTTCGTACACATAAAACGATTTGATGGAGGCATTACCCTCTATAGTAGGATGAGTTTCGGGAATATCTTCCATACAATGCACATCGTGCAAACTCAACACCCGTATGTGAGCAGGGATGAGCAGTTGAATTTCTTCAACTTTGTTTTTATTTCGGGTGGCGAATACAAATACCATTTGCGTTGTATTTTAGAAATACAAATGTACGATTATTGGCAGTTAATTACAAAAAATCCTTATTTTTGACGGTTTTTAAAAAAAAGGGATAAATGAGCAGAGCCATAGATGTGATGATTGTGGGTGCGCAGAAGGCAGGAACAACATCTTTATTATGTTATTTAGGAGAACATCCGAACTGTATCAGTCATCCGCAAAAGGAATTCAGCTATTTTACTGACAAAACAGAATATGCAGAAGGGCTGATACAGGCGTTTAAAAAATACTACGCCCATCAGCCACATACTGCCAGTACTAAAATAATTGCAAAAAATGCCGGGCTGTTTACCGATATGAACGGACTGACACGATTGAAAAAGAACAGCCCAAACTGCGAACTGGTGTTTATACTTCGCAACCCGGTAGAACGCACTTATTCGTCTTACCTGATGGAGAAAAATTTTGGCACTGTAAAATTTGAATTTGAAGATTTGCCCGAATTAATAAAAAAACATCAGAACAATAATGAGAATACCTGGGATTTTGATTTTTTTATTGAATATAGCTTATATTCGCATCATCTGAAAAATATTTATTCCTTGTTTCCGAAAGAGAATGTAAACATTGTATTGTATGAAGATTTGCAAAACGATGCGGTGGAGGTATGTAAAAAAATATTTCACAAACTTAATATTGATGAATCTTTTAAACCCAATGTGGAGGTAAAACATAACGTAACGCATAAAACACGTTCTAATTTTTATGCCCGGGCAATAAAGCATCTGTTGCGGAACCATAACCCGGTTAAAAAATTTATTAAAAGATTTGTTCCCGGGCATAAGGTATATAAATACGGAGAATTGTTGAGAGATGTAAACAAAACAGAAAAAAAACACTCGCCAGTTAACGAAGAAGTGAAGCGGTTTTTAGTTAATTATTATAAACCTTTTAATGAGGAACTCGGAAAAATGATAGGAAGGGATTTGTCGTCTTGGAATAAATAAAATGGAATACGAAATAAAACCAAAAAACAAATTAACCCTTGGAATTGACGAATTGTGGCAATACAGGGAATTGTTTTATTTTTTTACCTGGAGAGATATAAAAGTAAAATACAAACAAACTGCTTTGGGGTTTGCCTGGGCGGTGCTTCAACCATTAGTAATGATGGTTATTTTTTCCGTATTTTTCGGACAGGCACTCAAAGTTCCATCTGATGATATTCCTTATCCTGTTTTTGTTTATTCAGGTTTATTGCTTTGGAATATTTTTTCTTCCGGTTTGTCCAATGCCGGAAACAGTATGGTGAACAATGCCAACATTATCAAAAAAATATATTTCCCCAGGTTAATTATTCCAATATCGTCCGTGCTGGTTTCTATATTCGATTTTATGATGGCACTATTTATTTTTATTGGCATGTTGTTATATTACCCTACTCACATAAACATTGCAGAATGCTTTTTGTATATGCCTGTTAGCATATTTATTACTTGTTTTTCCACCTTTGGTATAGGAGCATTTCTGGCAGCATTAAATATTAAGTATCGCGATTTCAGATACATTATTCCATTTATGATTCAGGCACTATTGTTTCTTACCCCTGTAATTTACCCGGTATCCATTATCAAATTTGCCTGGATAAAATATTTGATTGCCGTCAATCCCATGTATGGAGCAATAGAACTGTTCCGTCATCCTATTATTCAAAAACCGATAGAAATAAATTTGGTATTGATTAGCTTGGGTTCTTCCATTTTATTTTTCGTTGTCGGATTATTTTATTTCCGGAAAACAGAATCTTATTTTGCTGATTTGGCATAAATGAAACCGATACTGGAAATAAAAAGTATATCGAAAAAATTTCGAATCCGACATGAAAATCACTCTTATTTGAGTTTGCGTGATTCATTGACTTCACTGTTTAAACCTGACAGAAGCAGTAGTGAAGAATTTTATGCTTTAAATAACGTTTCTTTTGATGTTTTTCAGGGGGAGTGTATCGGGATAATCGGAAAAAACGGAGCAGGAAAATCGACACTGCTCAAGATTTTATCAAAAATTACTCCTCCCTCTTCGGGAAAAATAACTTCCAGGGGACGAATAGCGAGTTTGCTGGAAGTGGGAACTGGTTTTCATTCAGAACTTTCGGGAAGAGAAAATATTTTTTTGAACGGCTCAATACTTGGAATGAAACGAAAAGAAATAGAATCGAAATTTGATGAAATAGTTGATTTTTCAGGTGTTGAAAACTTTTTGGATACACCATTGAAGCATTATAGCAGTGGAATGCAGTTACGCTTGGCTTTTGCGGTAGCAGCATTTTTAGAACCTGAAATCCTAGTAATAGATGAAGTGCTGGCAGTAGGTGACGCTGAATTCCAAAAAAAATGTATGGGAAAGATGGAAGATGTAAGCAAAAGCGGCAGAACTATTTTGTTAGTTAGTCATCAAATGGGAACCATTGCACAGTTATGCAAAAAGACGATAATTATTGAAAAGGGCGCGGTGATTTTTAACGATGAAACAAATAAAGCAATAGACAAGTACCTTTCCGATCACCAATACAAAGGTGCAAGTTGGGCTTGCGATTCGTCTTCTGCCAGGAAAAAAATATATTTCAGAAATATTAATTTAATAAATGACAAAAAGGAGTTAACAGATGTTCTGGGGTTCAACGAATCAATAAACATTAGTCTTAAAATTATTTACAATGAACGTCAACCCAATTTAAAAATATCGGTTACCATGCTTGATAAATTTCAATCAAGAATTTTCACAAGTGTGGAACTTTTAGATAACCATATTTTATCAGACGGAAATGAGTATTCTTTAACTTTAAAAATTCCGGGTAATATTATAGCACCCAATTACTATACCTTCAGATATGCTTTATACGATGATAATGGAAATGTTTTTGATTTATTGGAAAGTGAAACAAAAGTGAGAATAATGGATACAGGAACTGAAATGGCAAAATATGAAGGAGTTGATTATGGATTCTTAATTTTAAAGTGCGAATGGACTTGATTAGAAGAATATTAATAAAAATGCGAATTATTAAACGCCCGAGTAAGTTTTCATACTTATTACAAAATGGAAATATTAAAATCGGACAAAATTGTGATTTAACCAGTTTGCAAATCTTATACTCGGGTAGCTTAATAAAAAACCAGCTGAATGTTATAATTGGAAACGACTGTCAATTAAAAGGTGAATTTGTGTTGCACGATTCTTATTCAAAAATTATTATTGGTGATAGAGTTTTTATTGGAGACAATACCAAATTTAATTGCAAAGATGAAATAGAGATTAAAGATGATGTACTTATTTCTTGGGATTGCCTGTTAATAGATTCTAATTCCCATCCGATTAATTGGGAAGATCGTAAAAATGATGTGATAGACTGGAAACACGGAAACATGAACAAAGATTGGAATAAAGTAGAAACTAAAAAAATTCTTATTTCTGCAAAAAGTTGGATTGGAGTTAAAAGCATAATTTTAAAAGGAGTACAAATTCATGAGGGTGCAATTGTTGGAGCAGGAAGTGTGGTAAGTAAAAACGTGGAAAAGTATTCAATTGTTGCAGGTAATCCGGCAGTAGAAATAAAAAAAGCTTCTTAAAATAATAAACAATGAGAATATTAATAATAGGTTCGGAAGGTTTTATAGGGAGCCATTGTGTTGATTATTTTCTGAACAAAAATTGGGAAGTTTTCGGAATTGATTTAATAGACTCTCCTCACTGCGAATATTTCTACAAGAAAATATTATCCCCAAACACTGATTACTCCATACTTTTTGCGGAAATAACCCCTCAAATTTGTATTTTTGCCACAGGGAGTGCTAATGTGGCTCTGTCTAATCTATATCCATTAGCAGATGTAGAAGCTAATTCATTACATGTATTTAGAATTCTTGACATCATCCGACAGCACTCCCCCAACAGCAAATTCATTAACATATCAAGTGCTGCGGTATATGGAAATCCGGAAGAATTACCGATTAAGGAAAATAGTATAATAAAACCTATCTCGCCTTATGGATGGCATAAATATTATAGTGAACTTATTTGCTCCGAATTCTATTCCATATTTAATATTTCCTGCTGTAGTTTACGTCCCTTTTCAGTTTACGGTCCCAGACAAACTAAACTTTTGTTTTGGGATATTTATCAAAAAACATTGAAAAACGAAACAGTTGAACTTTATGGCATAGGTAGTGAAACCAGGGATTTTATTTACATAAGTGATTTTGTGAAAGTAATTGACATTATTATAGAAAAGGCTGAAATGAAAGCTGAATCTTATAATATTGCTTTCGGTAAACCTGAAACAATAGAAACAGTTGCAAAACTCTTTTTAGAAAATCTTAATTATAAAGGTGAAATTAAATTTAACAACATTGTAAAACTGGGCGACCCACAAAATTGGAATGCAGACATATCTGCAATTCTAAAATTAGGATTCCAACCCACTATTAAATTAAAAGAAGGCTTACAAATTTATTCAAAATGGTTAAGAGAAAACGCATAGGTTTGTTTTTCGAAAGTTATAATACCCTTCCGGCGTATGTAATTTATATCACAAATATTGTAAAAACACTTACCCTGGTAAGTGAAGAAAAAAAACCAGTTCTTATAATACTTCATCGTTTCGATTCGCCTATTGCTGAATTAAAGAAAATAAATTATCCTTATATAGAATTTTATGAATTACAAAATATATACAAAAATCCAATAAAAAGGCTTATCAATAAAATATCAAGATATTCGTTTAATAAAAATGTATTATCATTTGTTGACAATGCATTTCCAAAAGATATGGATAGTCTATTTCCTTTTGGAGAACGAACAGAAACTAAATATATTAAACATAAAATTTATTGGAAACCCGATTTTCAGGAGTATCATTTACCTCTTTACTTTACACCATCAGAGTTAGAAGCAAACAGAACGTTTTTAAATTCATTAGTAAAAGAACCTGTTGATTTGGTATTAAGCAGTAATGATGCGAAAAGGGATTTTGAAAAATATTTCCCTCTCAATAAAAACAAAGTAAATATAGTAAGGTTTACTTCATTTTTACCAGCTATAGACCACTTAAATATTAATTTTATAAAAAAACAATACGATATAAGCAAGCCATATTTTATTATTGCAAACCAATTTTGGCCTCATAAGAATCATTTAATAGTGTTAAAAGCATTAAACTTTGCAAAATTATCAAATCCAGTATTAAGCTATCAAATTGTCTTTACGGGTAAAACTTCAAGTACCCGTGATGCTGATTTATTTCAAAAAATTAAATTTTATATTTCTGAACATCATCTAAATGTGGATATAAAATTTACTGACTTTATCTCTCGGGAAGAACAAGTATGTTTGATGAATAATTCATTGGCAGTTATTCAGCCTTCGTTATTTGAAGGATGGAGCACGGTAATTGAAGACGCTAAAGCACTTAATAAATATGTAATTGCTTCTGATATAAATGTAAACAAAGAACAAATAATTAAAAATGTTACTTTTTTTAATCCTTATAATTATAAAGAATTAAAAAAAGCAATGGATTTTGTATTAACTATTCAAAATAAATGGGAAAACAATAACTATAATAAAGAAATTATTCGCTTTAAAAATGAACTTGAAATAGTTTTTGGATTATGAAAGAAGGATTTTCAATAATTATATGCACCTATAATCCAGAGGATCGGATTTTGTCAAGATGTTTAAGCGCTCTTCAAAAGTTAAAAGCAGGTAAATTACCTTTTGAAATAATAATTGTAAATAATAATTCAAATAATAACTTTGAAAACAAAGCTTATATTAAACAATTTTTGAAAAACATACAGAATTCAAAAATTGTCACAGAAATGCAACAAGGGTTGGTATATGCTCGCATTAAAGGATTTCAAAACTCACTTTACAATACAATTATATTTGTTGATGATGATAATGAATTAGATTCAAAGTATATCTTAGAAACCGAAAACATATTAATCAGAAATTCCTCACTGGGTGTCTTAGGACCAGGTACAATCTCGATTGATTTTATTGATGAAACTACTTCTATAGTAAAAAAATATTTTAAAGAGGCGTATCAGGATAGACATTTTACAAAGTTCGAACATGGAAAAAAGGTAGGTTGGGAAAATTATTATCCCGTTGGTTCCGGAATGATAATTCGGAGAAATATTTTTGAAATTTATTGTTCGGATTTTCACAAGGGTAAATTATCTAGTATAGGTAGAAAAGGCGAGGAACTTTCAAGTGCTGAAGACTCGCAAATAGTCTGGACTAGTATTCTGCAAAATTTTTCTGTAGGTTCGCACCCATCCCTAAAACTAATACACATCATTCCACAAAGAAGAACAACAATTAAGTATCTATGTAGTTTAAATTATAACGTTTCCAAATCATACTATAAAGCCTTTTATGAAATGTTCCCTGAAAAGAAAGAGTTATTTAGACATAATTTATTGTCTCCTGTAAACATTTTTATAAAGGCTCTTAAAACAAATGGCTACAAACCTAAAGTTGTCTTTTATTTTTTCAAATACAACTATGCTTGGTATAAAGGTTATAAATCGCAGGAATGAAACAATTGAGAAAATTTTATGATGAAATCATCATCAACAGAACCCCACCTAAAAATATAAAAAAAGGTGATGAACTATTATTTGGAGGAACTCCATTTCAATGGGTGATTGAAGAAAGCGGGTTGTTTGAAATTAAAAACTGCATTGTTAGTTCTGAAGGTATAGTATTAAAAAACTATTTCCCTCTAAAAAAATTTATTGTGTGTTTCAGGCAAGATTTTAAAAATTATTATTTAAAATACATTCTTAAAATCATTTTCAAAACAAAAAAAATAAATTTACCGAAAGAAGAAAACTATATTTTAATATTTGATAATTATAGTGGGCCCAACGGATTTGCACATTGGTTAAGTGATGGACTAACGAGGCTTGTGGAAGTAACTAAAGAATTAAAAAACTGTACAGTATTAGCTCCAGAATATTTTAAGCACAATAAAATATATTTGGAAACACTTTCCTTTTTTGAAATAAAAAATATATATTTTATTCAAAAAAACACCTCTGTTTTTTTGAATAAATTAATTGTTCCGTCGCATATTGCCGAATCAGGCAATTATTATTCAAAAAATATAAAAAAAATTCAGAGCCATTTTGATTCAATAAATAATGCACATAAAAATCAGTTATTTGAAAGAATTTATATAAGCAGGGCTAAAGCGCAAAGAAGGTTTGTTACAAATGAAGAAGAGGTTGTGAAATTTTTATCCATTCACAATTTTAAGGTTTTATACTTTGAAGATTTTTCATTTAAAGAGCAGGTTGCGTTTATGAAAAATGCAAAAATTGTTGTTAGTATTCATGGAGCTGCATTATCGCTAGCCATGTTCATGTCACAAGGGACAAGTTTACTCGAATTTAAAATAAATAATGACAATAAAAATTGTATGTTTTTTTCCTTATGTGACGCGGCAAATATTAATTACTATTACATTTTCTGTAACGGTGCTGTAAATACAGATAGAGCCAATAATTTTGATATTGTTGTTGACTTAAAGGAGTTAAATAAAGTCATCCCAATGATTATTTCGTCAAACTAAATTTATTAAGTTCAATGAACAGTTGTTTTAAAAAACTAATTTAATCAATATAACAATGCTGATAATTGTTAATAAACCCGGCCAATTGGGGAATAGATTAATTGTTTTTGCAAACTTTATTGCAGTATCAGAAGAGTATAAGGTAAACATTATTAACCCTTCTCTGGATGAATTTGCAGACTATTTTATCGGAAGTTTTAGAAAAAATATTATTAAATACCCGGTCAACAAAATAAAAATTCCTTTTTTTTTAAATAGGAAATTAACATTTACAATAAGTAACTATTTTACTCGTGCTGGTTTAAGGGTAAGTCGCTTAACAAAACATTGTTTTAATATACTTGAAATTGATTGGGATGAAAAATATAATTTGGATGACGAAAGAACAATTAAATTTATCAAAAATAAAAAAATAACATTCGTTATGGGATGGCAATATAGAGCTGATGAATTAATTGTAAAACATAAAAATGCAATATTAAATTATTTTAAGCCAGTTCCTCATTATCAAAATTCGATAAAAGAATATTGTCTTAAAATAAAAGAAAGGGATACAATATTAATAGGAGTTCACATCAGAAGAGGTGATTATAAACAATTCGAAAATGGAAAATATTTTTTTGAAAATGAAATTTATCTTAACCACATGATAAAAATCCGTGAATTATTTGATATGAAAATTAAATTCGTAATATGTTCTAATGAAAAGATTGATTTTAATTATTTCGCCCAAAAGAATCTTGATTTTGTAAAAGGACTCGAACATGAATTATTAGATATGTACTTGTTTTCTATGTGTGACTTTCTTATTGGTCCCCCTAGCACTTATACAATGTGGGCTTCCTTTTACGGAAATGTTCCATTATATATGATAAAAGAAACAGACAATAGTTTTAATATAAAAGATTTTAAAATATCCAAACATTTTTAATCTTGTCCCAAGTGACTAAATTTAAGCGTAAAATTATTTTATTTCAATAACTATTTATACTTTGTATTTTCATAAATGGCATCAAATTCGTGCATAAAAACTCCTCTTTCTTTATACTCAACCGTTAAATTAATCAATCGAAAAAAATTTTTTCGCATATATTCGTCAATCTCAAAATAAAGAGGGGCATTTTTGTATGTTTGGTGATTGAGCATCTCCAAAACAATAAATTTAGTTTTCCTTAATGTTTCTGTACCGCCCTTTAATATGTTTAATTCGTAACCCTGCGTATCCATTTTAATTAATAAAATGTTTTTAATTGGTTTTAATTCTAAATCCAATGTGCTTATTTCGACAGTAGAACTTGCAATCACCTTTAACTTTTCTTTTAACTCTATTGAATCCGAAATAGAATTTATTTCATTTAAAGAAGAAGAAAAGTTGTTAGCAGTAATTGACAGTATTCCCAGACCTTTTTTATCACCCAATGCAATTTGACGTTTATCAATACCCTCACTTAATTTATCTGAATAGGTTGGGTTCGGTTCAAAATAAATAATTTTGGCATTACGAAAGTTTCGTTTAAAAAAAAGTGAAGTTCCTCCATCTGCACCACCAACATCAATTATGTGGTAATCTCTAAACTCCTTTTTATTTAATTTTAAATTAACAATTTTTACTATTGCTTTAAGGTGAGGTGAATCGTCGAATAGGATCACATCACGTATATAGGTTTTAAGTTTGGCATTATATCTTACAGGAAATAGATACAGCTTAGCAATAAGTTTAATGAGTCCTTTCAAAATATATACTAAAATAAATATTTTATGTGCTTAAATAGATTACACAAAAGTAATACTTTACTTTGAAGTTTAAAGAAAAAATAATATTAAATTGTTTGTTAAAAAAAAAATCTAATTTTGAACGTTTTTAAAAATACATTGTAATGCAGAACACCTATTTTAAAGTTATCATATACTTGCTTAAAGAAAAATTAAGAAAATATATCCATCCTGATATTAATAAAAATGCCATTTTCATATTTAATGAAAGAAAACGATTTTACTCGCTTTTTATAGGTGAAGATGATTTAGTTTTTGATGTCGGAGCCAATATGGGAAACAGAGTTGAAATATTTTTAAACTTAAACGCAAGAGTTATTGCTTTTGAACCACAAGATTATTGTTATTCTGTTTTGAAATTTAAATTTTCAAAAAACATAAAATTAATAAAATGTGCTGTTGGTTCAAAAAAGGAAACCTCATTGATGTATATTAACTCAAAGGCTTCCACAATATCCTCTTTATCAAAGGAATGGATTACAGTTGTAAAAAATGGAAGATTTAAAAATCACGAATGGAATGAAATACAAAAAGTTCAGGTAGAAACCTTAGACAATCTAATTTATCAATACGGTGTACCCAAGTTTATTAAAATAGATGTTGAAGGTTTTGAAAATGAAGTATTAAAAGGTTTATCTCAAGAAGTAAAAATTATTTCTTTCGAATATACAATTCCTGAACAACTTGAAAACGTATTTTTATGTTTAATCCAAATAAATAAAATTTCAAAAAATTATCTATACAATTTTTCTTTAGACGAAACTAATGCGTTCGTTCTTCCGAATTGGTTAAATTATGATAATTTTTTGTCTGCAATAAATTCTAATCAAAATCTTTTGGGCGGATTTGGTGATATTTATGCAAAATTATAGATTTCTTTTCTTGAAAAAAATGTGGTATATATGTTATTAATTTATGTTCCTGAATTCCCATTTTTAATTTACAATTTTCTCAAAAGCTAGCTAAATCCGAATTCCATAAAGCTATAATCATTTTATTTAAATGGTTACCATAGTTGGACTTTTATAAAGATAACAACTCTAAAAAATCATTCCAAAAAAAAGCTACCTTTGAACGGAAAATTAAATGTAAAAAGAGTAAAATAATAATTAGATTAATTGTAATATTTATATAATTTTCAAAAAACAGAATGATGCCTTTGAATAATTCAATGTTAATAACAGGAGGAGCAGGATTTATAGGATCGTATTTAATAAACCAACTAATTGTTAAAGGTGTAAACGTTATCTGTCTTGATAATTTTGATGAGTTTTACCCTCGTAAAAGCAAAGAAAACAATATTAAATCCTTTATAGCCTCGCCTTTGTTTACTTTAATAGAAGGAGACATAAGAAACAAAGAATTGCTGGATGATATTTTCAAAAAACAAACCATTGGAATTGTTATCCATCTTGCTGCAAAAGCCGGAGTAAGGCCCTCCATTATAAACCCCCAGGAATATTTTGACGTCAATGTCAATGGAACACTAAATTTATTGGAAGTCATGAAAAACCATTCTGTTCAAAATTTTATTTTTGCTTCTTCTTCTTCCATATATGGAAACAACTTAAAAATTCCATACTCTGAATTGGATAATGTAGATTTTCCAATATCTCCTTATGCCTGCTCTAAAAAAAGTGGAGAATTATTGACCCATACTTATCACACTTTATATAATATGAATGTCATTAATCTAAGATTTTTTACTGTGTACGGACCCGGACAACGACCCGATTTAGCCATTCATAAGTTTGTAAATAATATTTATAAAAATATTCCTATAGAAGTTTACGGAGATGGAAGCACGAGTAGAGATTATACCTATATTGATGACACTGTAACAGGAATTTTAGCAGCAATTCATTATCTGGAAATTAACACTAATGTATACGAAACTATTAACTTGGGTAACAACTATCCTGTAAAACTATCAGATTTAATTGAAATTATTGAGGAAATTACTCAAAAAAAATTCATTGAAAAAAAATTACCAATTCAAATGGGAGATGTCAATATTACTTTTGCCGACATTACAAAAGCTAAACAATTACTTAATTACCACCCAAAAGTATCTTTAAAAGAAGGCGTTATCAATTTTAAAAAATGGTATGAAAAAAAATTGGTTTAATTCTAACAATAAGATATTATTTATAATTATATTTCTTGCTAAGGGAGCTTTAACCCTATTCACAATTTTTCATGAATATAAATCAAACGCAAGTGGAACCTTTGCTTTTTGTAATTATGACTTTAAGTCCTATATCGAACCAATTGAGAACTTAGTAAATTCAGGTGCATACATTCCGGATTATAGAATGCCTGGCTATGGGGTTATGTACCTCCCATTGTTTATTTTTTTTTCGCAGGCAATTGCTTTAAACATTTTGGTTATTATTCAACTCATATTAGACGTTATAGCCTCCTATCTTTTCATTAAATCTATTTGGTTATTAACCCTAAATAGAAATGTCACTTTAGCCGGTTTAATTTTTTATGGTTTTGGCTGCACTATAACTGTATACAACAATTTTATATTAACAGAATCAGTGTCCGCTTCATTATTGATTTTTTCTTTATATTGTCTGATTAATTTCACTTATACAGAAAAAAAAAATTATCTGTTTTTAGCTTCCTTATTCATCACATGGTCTTATTTCTGCAGGCCAATATTTTTTTCCCTGTTTTTAATTCAATTTATTTATGTAATATTGATTTCAATAAAGGGAAAAAAATACATTAATATATTTTTGTTTTTCATGCCATTTATGTTAATTCAGGGTTCATGGACTTTAAGAAATTACATACAAAAAAACAAATTATATTTATTAACCGAGACAGCTTATGATCCATGTTATTCAAATTTAGATTTAGCATGTTGGGAGTTTTCTAAAACTTTTGACGATATAAAAGGTTCATATTTTTTTCCTGATAAAGAATGGAATAATCGCAGCACTAAACTAACAAATATTGATTCTGTAAAATTCCCTATGAATATATATACTCCATCTTTTAATGAGGATAGTTTGAAAATTTTGAGAAATATAGCAAAATTAATTGTCTGCGATACAGTAACTTTTAGTAATAAACAAGTTTACAAAAACATATTTACTGAAAAAATAAAAAAATATACTCAATCAATAAAATCAAATCATTTCGCATTGGTATATATTGAAACTCCATTAAAAAGGTTATTTAAACATACAATAAAAGCATCAGGCGTACAATTTTTATTTATTGCACAATTTTCAAAACTTACTTTATGGGAGAAAATTTTTAAGTTGTTTTTTATTTTGATTTACCAAATTGCATTTTATAGTGCTATTTTTTTTATTGTCAAATTATTTATTGTAAAAAACAAACCAATATTTTACGTTTTGGGTATATGTTGTGTTTACGGACTAACTATTCATCCTATATTTATTGGAACAAGTGATGTCAGATATTTATATTCTTTTTATCCCTTAATTGCTTTTTGCGGTACTCTGTTCTATTCATCAAATAAAAAAACTAATGCATAAACTTTCTATTATACTCCCCATCTATAATGAATGTGAGGGCATTCCCGAGTTGTTTTCGGAAATAAATAAAGCTTTATCAGTTTTTGAATATGAAATTATAGCAGTTAATGACGGTTCAAATGATAATTCGTATGAGGTTCTAAAGTCTTTTGCCGAAAACGATTATAAAATAAAAATTATCAATTTTAAAAAAAATTATGGACAAACAGCTGCTATCAATGCAGGAATTCAAGATGCAAAAGGCGATATTCTTATTTTAATGGATTCGGATTTGGAAAACTTACCAATTGACATCCCTAAGCTTATTGCCAAATTAAATGAAGGCTACGATGTAGTGAGTGGTTGGAGGCAGGCTCGCTGGAAAGGTCAGTTTTTAACAAGAAAACTTCCTTCATTATTAGCCAACAGTTTAATAAGCAAAATATCCGGTGTTAAGTTGCACGATTATGGATGCACATTAAAAGTTTACAAAAGAGAAGTAATTACGGATGTTCGTCTGTATGGTCAAATGCATCGCTTTATACCGGTTTATTGCAAATGGGAGGGGGGCAAAGTAGCAGAAATGCCAATTAGCTATCAACCTAGAAAATATGGAAAAAGCAATTATGGAATTTCACGAACTTTCAAAGTTATTTTAGATTTGGTGTTGATTAAATTTCTGGATAAATATATGCAGCGACCAATGCATTTTTTTGGTGGAGCAGGCTTCATTTCTTTTTTATGTTCTATAGCTACATTTGGATTAGCAGTATATTTTAAACTAACCGGACAAAAAGATTTTGTTCAAACTCCATTGCCTACTCTTACCGTTATGTTTTTTATAATTGGCATTCTTATGGTGCTAATGGGTGTGATAGCAGAAATTTTGATGCGAACTTATTACGAATCCCAGAATAAATTTCCTTTTACAATTAAAAACAAAATTAATCTATAAATATGAATAAATTAAATATTGGCAGCGGTGAATTTCTTAAAGAAGGTTTTATAAATGTTGATTTTTATTCTGTTACAAAGCCAGATGTTGTCCACGACTTAAGTAAATTTCCATATCCATTTGAAGAAAATTATTTTGATTGGGTTGAGAGTGACCATTGCTTTGAGCACCTTCCAAATCCCTTTGCAGTGATGAAAGAAGTTCATAGGATTTCTAAAAACGGAGCAACTGTCATTATAAGAGTACCACACTTTAGCAGAGGCTTTACCCATGCAGAACACAAAGCCGGCTTTGATGTTACTTTTCCTTATTATTTTAAAAAAACGTTTAAAGGCGGATTTCAAGGAGTTGAATTTGAAAGTACGAAAGTTAGATTAAGATGGTTTGCACAACCATACTTTAAAAAAGCGGTATTATCTAAGCCACAGTTTTATATTGCTTTAGGTCTTGGGTGTTTCTTTGACCTGTTTGCAAAAATTTCTACATTTGCTTGCTCCAGGATTTGGTGTTTTTGGGTTGGCGGTTTTGAGGAAGTTGAATTTCATTTTATAGTTAAAAAATAACTATCCTTTAGTTTCTAACATATTTAATACATTTACGAATTAATTTCTGACTCATAGTATATGGAAACAAAGTTTGATAAAGATGAATTTAGTTTTGCCTACCCTGATGGGATAGAAAATAATTATTGGCATTTCGCCAGAAATAAAATAATCTTGAATGTCATTAAAAAATATTCAATAAAAAATGGTTTAGACGTTGGCTCGGGTCGAGGTATTGTCACTGACTATTTATTTAGAAATAAAATTTCAATTAAAGGTGTCGAATTGGGAAATACCACACCAATTAATAATTCAAATGTTCCGATTTTATACAATGCAGATGCTTTGAGTTTAACAGGTAAGTTCGATGCAATAACTTTATTTGATGTAATTGAACATATAGAAAAACCGGTACAGTTTATGAAGGAATTGATTTTCCATTTCAAAGACGTTGAATACCTAATCATCACCGTTCCTGCACGTAAAGAACTGTGGAGTAATTTTGATGAATATTACGGACACTTTAAAAGATATGAACTCAATACATTAAAAAATGAATTGCAGGAAATAGGCTTTGAGATAATTGAAAACCAATATTTTTTTCATGTTCTTTATTTTTTAATCCGATTAAACAATAGAATTTCAAAAAAACGAAAAATTCAATTCATTGTTCCAAAAGGTTTAAGAAAGGTTTTTCATTCTTTTCTTGGACAGCTATTCTTTTGGGAAAAATTTATTACTCCAAAAAAATTAGTAGGTTCTTCAATAATATGTATAGCTAAAAAAAAACATAAAGATGTGTGGAATAGCGGGTTTTGACGGAAAAGGGAATTATGGTATTGGAGAATTAATGATTCAATCTATTCGGTATCGTGGTCCTGACTTTCAAGCTGTTTATTTTCAGGAGAACATTTGTTTGGCACACGCAAGATTAAGTATAATTGATTTAGATAAAAGAAGTAATCAGCCCTTTTTTAATGCAAGAAAAAATTTAGCAATCGTATTTAACGGGGAAATTTATAACTACATTGAAGTAAAAAAAGAACTTTCAAAGACCAAAAGGTTTAATTTTTCAACGACTTCCGATACCGAAGTTTTGCTTTATGCTTATGAAGAGTATGGAGTAGAATGCCTTCAAAAAATTTATGGGATGTTTTCTTTTGCAATTTACAATTTTGATTCAAAAGAATTATTTATTGTTAAAGACAGAATGGGTAAAAAACCACTCTATTATTCAGAATGTACTGATAATACATTTGTATTTGCTTCTGAATTGAAAGCTATACTTAAACATCCGTCAGTAAAAAAAGAATTAAATATTGAAGCTATAAACCAATATTTAACTTTTGATTATGTTCCAACCCCTAATTCAATTAATTCGAATATATTCAAATTAGAGCCCGCTCACTATTTAATTGTGAGAAATGGAAAAATTATTAAAAAAAAAAATTACTGGAAACATAACTTTAGTTCAGATAAATGTATAACATTTAATCAGGCTCTTGAAAAATTTGATCATTTACTAAATAATGCAACAAACATAAGATTGATGGGTGATGTACCTTTAGGCGTATTTTTGAGTGGTGGCTTAGATAGTTCCACGGTGGCTTATTACGCTCAAAAAAACTCTCTTTTGCAAATAAAAACATTTTCAATTGGTTTTGAAGACAAATCCTATGATGAGCAAGAGTATGCACTCCAAGTAGCAAAACATTTGGGGACAGACCATCATTTGGAAATACTGACAGCATCAAAAACAATCGACCTCATAGAAGAAATATTTCCTCTGATGGATGAGCCTTTTGCTGATGCTTCTATTATCCCTACCTATTATTTATCTCAATTTACTAAACAATATGTTACTGTAGCATTAGGAGGAGACGGTAGCGATGAATTGTTAGGCGGTTATCCCACATTTTTATCCGATAAGTTTAAATTCCTTTTTCAATATTTGCCAGAAAGGTATATCAATTTTTTTCTGCTTTTAGCCACTATTTTACCCGGCAGCGATAAAAATATAAGTTTTGATTTTAAATTAAAGCAATTTTTACGAGGCTTTAAATCAAGTAAAAATCATATTCATCAATTATGGTTAGGTAGTTTCTTGCCTCATGAAAAAGAAGTTCTTTTTAATAAAAAAATTTATTCCGGTTTAATTGATAAAGCCGGTTTAAATTTAATAGACCGACATTTCGCAAATGAAATAGAAAGTGATTTTAAAAAAATAACTAACTACTATTATCTAACCTACCTACTTGATGATATTTTAGTGAAAGTTGATAGAGCGAGTATGTATAATTCATTGGAAGTGAGGTCTCCTTTTTTAGATGTTCACCTTGTAGATTTTTTAAATACATTGCCCATGAATTTTAAGATGAAAGGCTTTGAAGCGAAATATATACTTAAAAAATTGATGGAAGGCAAATTACCACACAATGTAATATACAGGCAAAAAAAGGGGTTTGGTATTCCTTTATCTAACTGGATCAGAAAAGATTTAAAATCAATCATACACCAAACATTAATTACAAAAGATGATTTATTTAATCCTATTTATATAGAGAAAATTCTAAATGAACACTATTCAAAAAAACATAATCATAGAAAATTAATTTGGAATCTCTATGTATTAAAAAAATATATGCATAATAATAAATATTAAATATAATTTCATTATTAAATTTAGAAAAAATAGATTTGTTCAATAAATCCAAGTACGGTGCTACATAATAATTTAAAAATCTCAATAATAACACCCTCATATAATCAGGGTAAGTACATTGAAGAATGCATTTTATCAGTTATTAATCAGCAATATACTAATTCGGAACATATTATTATTGATGGTGGAAGTACTGATAATACATTAGAGATTATAAAAAAATACGAAAACTATTTAACCTATTGGGTAAGTGAGCGCGATACCGGTCAAAGTGATGCAATAAATAAAGGAATTAAAAAAGCGACAGGGGAAATTATAACCTGGCTCAATAGTGATGATGTGTATTTACCTAATGCTCTAAATAATGTAAATATTATTTTCAATAAAAACCCATCCATCGCTTTATTACATGGAGATTCTATTTTGTTCGGAATGGATAATAAAGAAAGAAAAATTATAGCGACATCTATTGATATTGAAGAAAGATACCTGGCTTATATACCCTTTCCACAACCCTCTTCATTTTTTAAGATGGAAATTTTAAATCAGATAGGGTTACTAAATGAAAATTTGCATTTTGCCATGGATTATGACTTATTAGTTAGAATTGCACTAAATTTCAAAATTATGCAAACTGATAAAGTGTTTTCAAAATATCGGCTACATGCGGAAAGTAAAACGAATAACCGTTCTAAATTTGCGCAGGAATGGTGCATAGTTTTTAGTAAAGTTTTACGCTCGCTACCTAACTCGGAACGCGCAATTGAAATATTACAAAATGTTAATCTATATGATAAGGCATTTGATAAATATACAATTACTAAGTTTCCTAAAAATATAAATTTATCTTTATTATATTTTTTAAACATACAAATGCATTATTATTATGAAGAACTTCAATTAAAAAAAGCATCGCAGCTTGCTTCCCTTATAAAACAGATAGATATTAGTTTTTATGAAAAAGAAAAAGTTAAACGAATATTTTCAAAATCTAATTATTTGCATCCTATTGTTATTAGCCTTTTCCGTAACTTTACAAGAAAATAAGTAGAAGATGCCTTTTTTTTCAATAATTATACCAACTTATAATCGTGAGAAACTAATAAGAAAAACCATTCAAACTGTACTTTCTCAAACATTTAAAGATTTTGAAATTATAATTATTGACGATGGCAGTAAAGATAATACTAAAGGAGAAATTAAATTAATTGAATCGGAAAAGATAACATATCTCAAACAACAAAATAGCGAAAGAGCTGTTGCACGAAACGAGGGGACTAAAATTGCAAAAGGTACTTACATTACATTTTTAGATTCTGATGATTTATTTTATCATAATCATTTACAAAATGCCTTTGATTTTATTAAATTAAACAACAATCCTGAAATACTGCACACCCGTTATGAAATCATAACTCCTGACGGAAAAATTATTGAACAAAAGAAATGGTTAGATAACAATATTAATAAAAACCTAATATCTGGAAATTTCATGAGTTGCAATGGTGTCTTTCTGCGAAAAGATATAGCAATGGCTAATCAGTTTAATGAAGATAGAACTTTATCTGCCATGGAAGACTGGGAACTTTGGTTACGCATAGCCGCTCAATATGAAATTAAATACAGCAATATTATTTCATCAGCAATTGTAAATCACGATTTACGTTCCGTAGTAAATACAAACAAAGCGGAATTGATTTTAAGAATAAATTCATTATTAAAATATGTTTTGCAAAACAAAACGGTAGTAAATTACTATAAAACTGAAATAAATAAATTCAAAGCAAGTTGTTATACTTATATGTCATTGCACCTAGCCTTAACAAAAAAAAACAGACGTGATGCAATTAAATATTTATTAAAAGGGCTCGCTAATAATGGCTTCGTGATTTTCACAAAGAGGTTTTACGCAATTTTAAAACATTTGATTTAAATTGAGTCATTCAAAAAACATATTAATTATAACCTACTGGAGTTATTCTGATGCGTTAATTCAGAATTACACTTTGCCCTACGCTGAATTAATCTTAAAAACACTACCTCCCAACAGCCAACTATTCTTGCTGACTTTGGATAAACAAAAATCAGAAAAATCTGATTTTAATAAACATGAATTCATTAATAATGTAAGTATAAAATATCAACCATTCGGATTCTGGGGAATTATTTTGTGGCTAAAAACCATTTTTATTTTAATCCGACTAATTAAAAAAGAAAAAATAGAATTAATTCATTGCTGGTGCACACCTGCAGGAATGATTGGATATTTGCTATCGGTTTTGACAGGTAAAGAATTAATTATTGACAGTTATGAACCGCATGCAGAAGCAATGGTAGAAAACGGAGCCTGGAAAAAAAACAGTTTTGCCTTCAAACTTTTATTCAAATTTGAAAAACTTCAAACCAATCGAGCAAAATATCTAATAGCTGTTACTCAAGGAATGAAGGACTATTCAGCAGAAAAATTTAATCATTTAAAGAATAATATATTTGTAAAACCGGCATGCGTAGATTTGCAACTTTTTTCGTTTAAAAACAAAAAAAAATCTGAACTCATGCATGAGTTATTATTTGAGAATAAAATTGTATGCGTTTATGCAGGTAAATTTGGTGGTATTTATTTAGAAAAAGAAGTATTTGATTTCTTCAAAGTTGCAGAACGTTATTGGGGTGATAAATTTCGGGTTTTGATTTTATCTGCTCATCAAACTTCAGAAATTAATGAAATGTGTGTTACTTCAAAACTAAATACAATTACAGTAATTCACAAATTTGTTTCACATCATCAAATACCTGATTACATTGGTTTAGCAGATTTTGCCATTACTCCTGTAAAATCGGTTCCAACAAAAAAATATTGTTCGCCAATTAAAGATGGAGAATATTGGGCTTTGGGATTACCAGTTGTTATTACTAATGGAATTTCAGATGATACAGATATTATAATGGGGAATAAAATTGGAAGTGTGTTAAAAGATTTGAATGCACAGTCCTATTTAAAATCAGTTAAGGAAATTGATGAATTACTTAAATCCTTTTCAAGTGAAGAACTCTTCGAAAAGATAAGACCTATTGCAGAAAAATATCGTAATTTTGAAATTGCAAAGAGTGTTTATAAAACAATTTATGGAAGCAGGTAAAAAAATATTAATAACAGGAGGGGCAGGCTACATAGGCTCCCATACGATAATTGAGATTTTGGAAAACACAAACTATGATGTAACTTCGATAGACAATTTTTCTAATTCATCCTCTAAAACATTTGAACGTATCAAGCAAATTACCGGAAAAGAAGTAATAAATTACAATTGTGATTTATGCAACAAAGTGGAACTTGAAAAAATTTTTGAGAATGAAAATAATATTATTGGGGTTATTCATTTTGCCGCTTTCAAGTTGGTTCCGGAATCGGTTGAACATCCCAATAAATATTATCATAATAATATAAATTCATTGTTGAATGTTTTAGAATGCTGCCTCAAATTTGATATTCCTGATTTTATTTTTTCCTCTTCATGCTCTGTCTATGGTAACATTTCCGAACTTCCGGTAAAAGAAACAACTCCCTTTGGTAAGGCTGAATCACCTTATGCCTATACAAAACAGGTAGGTGAAGAAATACTGAAAGATTATGCAAAAGCAAATCCGCAATTGCATGTTATCGCTTTGCGTTATTTTAATCCCGTTGGAGCTCACATTTCAGGATTAATAGGGGAAATTCCGCTTAACAAACCAAGTAATTTAGTACCTGTTATTACACAAACAGCAATTGGAAAAATAAAACAAATGACCGTTTATGGAAATGAATATAAAACGCGAGACGGAACTTGTATCCGAGATTACATACACGTTACCGATGTTGCCATTGCTCATATAAAAGCACTTAGTTATTTAACAGATAATAAAAATAAATCCAATTTCTCTATATTTAATCTCGGGACCGGTACCGGGGTGAGTGTGCTGGAAGCTATTACTTCTTTCGAAAAAATAGCTGGAATAAAACTTAATTATAAAATTGGGAAAATGAGAGCAGGAGACGTTGAAGCGATTTATTCTGAAACTACATTATCAAAAAACGAACTTGACTGGGATACAAGATTCAGTTTGGACAAAATGATGGAAACCGCCTGGACATGGGAATTAAATTTAAATAAAGAAAATTAGATTACCCTCTTTTTTTCTCGGGTTCTTCCATCTTGGTTATTTTTTTATTCTTCATATAATAATTGAGTATTACCAACGCACTTAAAAACTCTGGCAGGAAGGCTATTTTAAATCGAACCAAAGCACCAAAATTGGAAGTGGATAAACCAATAATAAGTGCAAACAAAATAGAATAGGATAAGCAGAATAGAATAAGAGGGTTATCAAATAGTATTTTAAATAATCGCAGAAATCTTATTCTGCTTAAAATAAAAATTGTTAACCCAAGATATACAGAATTCTCTAACCCCGATAAAAACATTACAATATTCTTTGACTCCCATATATAGGGACGATACAGACCTGCAATGATAGCTTTCGGAGAAAGACTTACTGCACCATCAACTGTTGTGTAAGAGCCAATGTCAAAAGAATTTCCTTTATATTCCGCACGTTTTAAATCAGCCTGTTTAATAGATGCTTCATTTACTAAATTTTTGATATCAAAATCTCCAATCGAACTTAGTACCAGGTATCCTCCTCCAAAACTTAAAACATAAACCAAAGGAATAAAAGAATACTTTAACAATTTATTTTTTATGATCAATAATTTATCATAAAGTATCCATATAATAACACCCGGAAGTAAAGCAAACAATATATAAGGTTTGATGGCAAACATAATATACCCGCTGATTAGCAATATAATAAAATACTTAAATCGTTTTGTTTTAACAATAAAAGCATAATACAAGGCATAAATAAACCAGCACGAAGCAGATAAAGTAACAGTATCTTTCAGAATACCAGACCCCCAGAAAACCACAGAAGGAATAAAAAGAATAGAAATTGCAAGGTGAAAAGTTGCCTTTTTGTAAACATCAGTAAAAATTAAAAATAACCGCCAAATGCCGGTAAATGAAGCCCACGACAATAGAATAGTGCAAAGTACATACGACTGAAAAGATAAAAACATGAAGGGAACCAAAATTTTGACAAGGAAAAATGATTTTGGTTCAATAAACATGTTCAACCATGGGTACCCGCTATCTCTTCCATCAAATAAATAATAATTTTCGATGCTTCCTTTTTCTAAATACACTTTAATGAAATCTCCGGGCCTTACTTCCATCAAGTTAGTTAATGCTCTGGATGATTCGAAATAGGAAATAGTATCTCCTCCTTTATATACAAAAATATATACCAAACAAAAACAAACCGCTCCCAAAACCTTCAAGGCTACTGCTCTTGAATAGTAACGATACAACGGATTTGTTTTAACATTTTTATACTCTATATAATAAGAAATCAAAAAAATAATAATTATATATACAGGAATAGCAATATACTCCGACAGGGAGAGATTATCTATATATCCGTAATTTTTTATTTCATTCATAATTTATATTGGTTAGTCCGAAACCCGCTTTTTCTTTTTTCAAAAGTAGAAATTTTAAAACTAACTTTGTATCAAAATATTTATTTGTTTATGGAAGAACAAAATTCTATTGATTTAGAGCAGGAGAAAAAAGAAATTCTGAAACGTTACCGTGCGCTATTACGTGCCTGCAGACGCACATTAGAAAAAGGAGACAAACTGCTCATCCGTAAAGCTTTTAACATTGCTCTGGAAGCGCACAAAGACATGCGCAGAAAATCAGGCGAACCTTATATTTATCATCCTATAGCTGTTGCTCATATCTGTGCCGAAGAAATAGGATTAGGCACTACTTCAGTTGTTTGCGCGCTTTTACACGATGTGGTAGAGGATACAGATTTGACATTGGACGACATTCGCGGGCTGTTTGGTGAAAAGGAAGCGAAGATTATTGACGGACTAACTAAAATATCAGGGGTATTCGATCAGGGTTCTTCGCAGCAGGCAGAGAATTTCCGTAAAATGTTGCTCACCTTGTCGGATGATGTGAGGGTTATATTGATAAAACTTGCCGACCGATTGCATAACATGCGCACACTGGACCACATGGAACGCGGAAAACAATTAAAAATAGCTTCCGAAACCCTTTATTTATATGCTCCCTTGGCTCATCGGCTAGGCTTAAATGCTATTAAAGTAGAACTGGAAGATTTAGGTTTGAAATATACCGAGCCCGATGTATATCACAGTATTCAGCAAAAACTAACAGAAAGTGAACCCGAGCGCAAAAGGTTTATTTCTAAATTTATTATTCCGATAAAAGAAATCCTGGATGAACTGGGTATGAAATCCACCATTATTGGTCGCCCAAAATCCATTTATTCCATCAATACTAAAATAAAAACAAAGGGAGTTACATTCGAAGAGATATTCGATTTGTTTGCTATTCGTATTATTATCGATTCGCCCGAAGAAACGGAGAAAGCAGACTGTTGGAGGGTATATTCCATAGTTACCGACTTTTACCTTCCTTCTCCCGACCGTTTGCGCGACTGGATTTCTACACCTAAATCTAATGGGTATGAAAGTTTGCATGCCACCGTTATGGGTCCGGATGGGAAATGGGTGGAAGTACAAATTCGCTCTGTACGTATGGACGAACTTGCTGAAAAAGGATATGCTGCTCACTGGAAATACAAAGACAGTTCGAACGAAACGCAACTGGATGAATGGATTCGTAAGATACGTGAAGTGCTCGAAAATCCTGAAGAGAATGCCCTTGAGTTTATTGATGATTTTAAATTAAATTTATTTGCAGAGGAAATTTTTGCTTTTACTCCAAAAGGAGAAATAAAAACCTTACCCAAAAATTCTACTGCTTTAGATTTCGCCTTCGACATACATACTAAAATAGGCGAAAAATGTATCGGTGCAAAGGTGAATCATAAATTAGTTCCATTGAGCTACAAACTGAAAAGTGGCGACCAGGTGGAAATACTTACCTCCTCTAAACAAAAACCAAAAGAAGACTGGCTGGGCTTTGTGGTTACCGCCCGGGCGAAAGGAAAAATAAAAGCCGCACTGAAAGAAGATAAGAGGAAAGTAGCTAAGGATGGAAAAGCAATGCTGGAGCGTAAGTTCAATCATCTTAAAATTGATTTTAATTCAAACAATGTAAACCAACTGGCTAATTATTTTAAACTTCCGAGCAGCCAGGAATTGTTTTACCGGATTGCGGTAGGCAATATTGATGTAAAACATTTAAAAGATTTTCGCCAGGAAAATGGAAAAATAACTCATAAATCAGGAACCCTGAAAGGAAAAGACACTGCACCATCCCTGGAACAAATGGTGACTGCTGCCCGCGGGAAGTCGGATTTACTGGTGATTGGTGAAAACCTGCAAAAGATAGATTATAAATTATCTCCTTGTTGCAGTCCTATTCCTGGTGATGATGTGTTTGGTTTTATTACCATTAACGAAGGTATAAAAATTCATCGTGTTAATTGCCCCAATGCTATTCAATTATTGTCGAATTACGCTTACCGGGTGGTGAAAGCAAAATGGACCAGCAAGGAATTAATTTCTTTCCTTGCAGGTATTAAAATTACAGGCATTGACGAAGTAGGAATTGTAAATAATATTACCAAAATTATTTCGAACGAACTGAATGTAAATATGCGCTCTATTAGTTTTGATACTAATGACGGTACTTTTGAAGGAACTATAATGGTGTTTGTTCAGGATACAAACCATCTTACAGAATTAACCAAAAAACTAAAAACAGTAAATGGTGTGCTTAATGTAACAAGAATAGATGGGAAGGATTAGTTTACTTAATAATTGGTTTATTAAAATAAAAAACCTTTTTACATCATTGTAAAAAGGTTTTTTGCGTACTCTGCAAAGTTCATACAAAAGAATAGTTAGTTCTTCATCAATTGCGCTATCTGCTTTTTAAGCATTTTTACTTCTTCCTCAAAACTCACCATCATATTCTTCATATCCTTTTTATCGGCTTTCAGACTTTTAATTTCGTCATCCTTCTTTTTGTTTTCGGAATACAAATCAGCATTGTCTTTTTTAAGGTGTTTCACCTCTCCGCTTAGTTTGGTATATTCTGCTTTCAGACTTTCAAAAGTCCAATCTTTCTCCTTTATCGGAAGTTTTTTATATTCGTGTGTTGGCATAGTGCGTCAAATGTATTAATAGTAAGGAATGGTTAAAGCATTTTAAGGTTTTTTAACAAAAAAATAATTTTATACTCACCTGGTAATTTATTACCAATTTTAGCTATTGAATCACCACCTTCACCACGTTCGATTTCCGTTCTGACGTTCGTATGCTCACAAAATAAACACCCCTGGCAATACCTGAAACATCAATATGACTGTGTTGAATTCCTTTAGTGGTTGTATCTCCCTTACTTCTTTTTATCTCCTGCCCTAACACATCCATAAAAACAATTTCAACGGTTTGATAACTATTATATACCAGGTTAATCATATCAGTTGCCGGATTAGGAAATACATTTTGAATTTCTAATTCTGAATCAGCCCATCCGTTATCAACAATACCTGCACGAGAAATAGGTTCCAGACAATAATTCTGAATAGACTTCACTGATTTGAATAAGTTTAATCGCCCACCGCTTGCCGTAACACCTGCACTCATAGAAGGAATAATATCTACAGCACCCAGTAGAGAATCTCTAACAATTAAAGCTACCGAAGAAGGATATAATTTAGCATCCGCGATAAACTTTGCACACTGCACAGAATACATTAATGCCACACAACCTGCCACATGAGGCGTAGCCATTGAAGTACCTGTCCAGGTGGTTCCGCCATAGGTATTTCCGGGCAGTGTACTTGTAATTTCAGTTCCTGGCGAGCCTAAATCAATGGTAGAGGCACCATATCCGCAACTACTGTTTTTTGCATCGGTCCTGGTGGTGTTGGTTACCGCTATCATAAAGCTGCTTGTGCACGCAGTGGGAATATCGCCTTGTGTATCTATATTGTAATTAGCATTTGCGGTAGCACAGGCACTTAAAATACCTACAGAACCCAATGAATCATACATGGCACACCAAAGCGGATGAGCCGATGGCTGTGCCAAATCTATTCCGAATGAAGAATTGGTAGCCACCACAAAAGCTCCCTTGACACCATTGGTTTGATTGTAAAGCCGCCTGTTATCCATTACATACGAATAAGCTACCACCACATCTGCATCCTGCGCATTGCCATACATAACAGGCATAATCCTCACATTCCAGTTTACTCCTGTTACTCCTATTCCGTTATTTCCCCTTGCTCCCACTGTTCCGCACACGTGAGTGCCATGTTGTGCAGAAGTAATATTATCATTCCCTGTAGCAGTATTCCAGCCTTTCACATCGTCTATGTAGCCATTCCCGTCATCATCTATTCCATTGCCCGGAATTTCATGACGGTTTTTCCAGAAGTTCAAATCCTGTTGCGTTAAGTCAAAGCCACCATCTACTACAGCTACTACAATAGTATCTCCCTGTGCTGTCAATCCACCGGTGGTGATGTCCCATGCTTCGGGAGCATCTATATCTGCATCGTTTGCCCCTCCGTTCTGCCCGGTATTGTTCATGTCCCACATGTTGCCATTTACATAATTAGGGTCGTTGGGAGGATTAACACGTTCTTTTGTTTTATAGTTAAATTGAGCAAGTACAGTAAGCGGGTTTGCTTTCACTGCTTCCAGCATTCTGTCCTGGTTCATGGTGGCTGCATCGAAATCAAAAAGCATAATGTGCATGGATTTGGAAAGCATTCGCTCCATTTTGAAACTTGTTTTTATTCCTCCTACTTTTTGTAATGTTGAAACAAAATCATCCATTTCTGTATTAGAATGAAGCATAACAATAATGTTACCCGGAATGTTATCTGTTTGCTGCGCAGAAATGAAATTAAAGGTAGTAATTAATAAAGCAATACTGAATAAGTATTTTTTTTGCATAGTATGGTTAATTAAATATTCAACAATGTTAGGTATTTATTCTGTAATTTGCAACTCCATCATTAAACCTTTTGGGTTGGAATACCACTGATGGCTTATAATAAATAGAAAATTACAATTTATGGCAGACAAAAATTTCACCGTTTATAAATCTTCAGCAGGGTCGGGAAAAACATTTACCCTCGTGAAAGAATACCTTGCGCTGGCGCTTAACGATGCTGCCAATCCGCCCCGGGCATACAAACACATACTGGCGGTAACCTTTACCAATAAAGCCGCTGCCGAAATGAAAGAGCGGATTATAAAAGCATTGAAAGAACTTTCGGAAGAGGATTATTCCATTATTTCCGGTGGTACCAAAACCATGCTGGCTGCGCTGAAAGAACATAAAAAACTGAATGCTATCCAACAATTGGATGATACGATAATACGCAACCGCGCCCGGAATATTTTAACTGCCATACTTCATAACTATTCCGACTTTGCCATTGGAACCATTGATAAGTTTGTTCAAAAGGTGGTTCGCACCTTTGCCTTCGATTTGAAAATACCAATGAGTTTTGATATTGAAATGGATGATGATAAATTACTCACACAGGCTATTGATTTATTGATGGGACAGATAGGCACGGACGAGAAACTGACCAAAGCCCTGGTAGAATACACTGAAAGCAAAACCGATGATGAGAAAAGCTGGCATATTGAAAACGATTTAAAACAATTTGCCAAAAACCTGCTGACAGAAGACGGTGCTGTATATATAGAAAAACTAAGGGAACTGACGGTGGATGATTTTTTTAAAATAAAAGAAACCCTAGCTTCTGAATTAAAAAAGTTTGAAACAATTATTAACCTTTGCGGAAACGAAGGACTGGAACTTATTAAAAAGGCTGGGGTGGAACACGACACTTTTGCAGGAGGAAAAAACGGGATAGGAAAGTATTTTATATATTTATCCGAATCGAGATTGGATAAACTTACCCCTACTGCCACTGTTCAGAATAACATTGAAGAAGATAAATGGTATGCGGGAAAAGCTTCGGGGGCTGATAAAGCTGCTATTGATTCCATTAAAAGCAAACTGCTAAATGTATATGGCAAAGCCACTTCTTTCATTGAAGCCAATCTTGGTGAATTTATTTTATTCCTGCTCATTAATAAAAACATGTATTCGCTGGCAGTGCTCAATGAAATTGAAAAACTGATGAATGAATACAAAGCCGAAAACAATATTCTTCATATTTCGGAATTCAATAAAATGATTGCAAAGATTGTGATGAACGAGCCCATCCCCTTTATTTATGAGCGACTGGGAGAAAAGTACAACAATTACCTGGTGGATGAATTCCAGGATACAAGTGTATTGCAGTTTCAAAACCTGTTGCCGCTAATCGACAATTCGCTTGCCACAGGTCATTTCACCATGCTGGTAGGCGATGGCAAACAAGCCATTTATCGCTTCCGGGGCGGAGAGGTGGAACAGTTTGCCATGCTTCCCGAACTCTTTAAGCACAACAATAATGAACTGGTGCTGGAGCGACAGGCATCGCTTATCAGAAATCATAATCCGCAGGTATTAAAAAATAACTACCGCAGCAAACGCGAAGTAATAGAGTTTAATAATTCCGTATTTAAAATACTTGGAAATGAACTGAACGAAAAGTATAAAAACATTTACCTTGATTTGGAACAGGGCTTTGCTGCCGATAACACAGGTGGTTTTGTTCAGGTAGATTTTATTCAGGAACAGCAGGAAGAAGGGCGGGAGCAAAACAGGGAGCGGACACTCCACATCATTCATCAATTAAAAAATGATAACTATCAGTTGAAAGACATTGCCATCCTGGTGCGTAAAAACACTGATGGAAGCGACATTGCGAACTATCTTACCGCCAATGGCATTGAAGTTATTTCGTCAGAATCTTTGTTATTAAAAAACTCTAAAGAGATTAATTTTATTTATTCACTGCTGAAATACCTTGCCAACACGCAGGATGCCATTGTACAAGCCGAAATAATAGAATACCTGGTTTCCAAAAATTACCTTCCCTCCCACTCTATTGACGAAATGCTGGTATTAAAAAACACAACCAGTTTGCTGTCGGTTATTAAATCTGCAAAAATAGATTTCAGCGTTATTCATCTTGGCAAAATGGCGCTGTATGAGCTGTGCGAAGAGTTGATTCGCATTTTTAAACTCAATGCAACACCCAATGCCTATATCCAGTTTTTTTTGGATGAAGTATTAAATTATTCCATTAAGAAAAATAATAACCTCAACGATTTTATAGAATACTGGGAAGAAAAACGGCTGAAATCATCCTTAATTGTTCCGCAGGGAATGAATGCAGTAAGCATTATGACTACCCACAAAGCAAAGGGGCTGGAGTTCCCGGTGGTTATCCTGCCTTTCTGCAACGGCAAGGTAACTAACGGAAAAGAGAATTTGTGGATAGATGTGAAAAACGAAAAACTACCTAACCTGCCATCGGCACTGGTTCCTGCTGTGGCTGCCTTGCAGGAAACAATGTATGCAGATGTGTACGAAGAGGAAGTAAACAAATCGCTGCTCGACAGCCTGAATGTGCTATACGTGGGGCTTACCCGGGCAGAAGAAAGAATGTATATACTCACCGGCAAACCGTCCGCTAAGCCCCAAAACCTGGGAACAGTGAGTGATATGCTGGCATTTTATTACACGCAAAAAGGAGAATGGGATACTGCCAAAACGATATATACCTTTGGCAATGCGATACCGCGCAAACCGGAAACCTTGCACCTGAAACCCGCAACTTTAAACTTTCAACTTACTACTTTCAACTCCAACCAATGGCGCGACAATATTAAGATGAGGGCGGCTGCTCCTACCATTTGGGACACACAGGCTGCGGAAACAAAAAAAGATTATGGCGTGGTAGTACATACTGCTTTGGCAAAAATAAAAACCGAAGACGATATTGAACCAGCTCTAAAATCAATGTGTGCAGAGGGTTTAATAACCAATGAAGAAAAAACGAATTTACAAAAAACGCTTTTTAAAATAATTAATCATCCTCAACTAAAACCACATTTTGCAAAAGGACTCTCCATTAAAAACGAAGCGGAAATAATCACCTTATCAGGTGAGCTTTTTCGCCCGGACAGGGTGATACTGAAAGACAAAACCGCCATAGTGATTGATTATAAAACCGGGGGAGAAAAACCGAAACACAAAGAACAGATTCTTGGATATGCTGATTTGCTTACGCAAATGGGATATACGGTTTCTGAACGGTTGCTGGTGTATATGGAGGAAGAAAAAGTGGTTGTGGTTAATGATTAAAGGTTCTACCTTTTGAAAAGGTAGAACCTTTGGGCAATTTACATCTTAATTATTTCCCGGTAATCTTTCCAGAATTCTAACTTGTATTGTTTTACCTGTCTTTTCAACTTTCTTGCCAGGCTATAACAAATAGTATGCTTCCTGCCTTTTACATCCACTTCATCAAAGCTAATTTTTTCGTTTTCCTCAATGTGGTTGAGGTTCACCATTATATGCCTTTTGAGGATAAGAAGCCCGCACTTGGGGAATTTCCTTTCAATTTTTTTAATGCTCCACCTGCAGGTATGCAAGTCCGCGTTTTTATCCGTTACAATGGTTTTACCATTAATTTTTTCTATTGACGCAATATTGGCAACGTCAATTTTCTGTTTCCCTGATTTGTTCCGAACCGGGAGCCGCTGTTGGATTTTTTTTTGATTTTCCATTTCAGTACATGATAAATAAAATTAGAAACCTTCAAACAACTTTTGCCTGAAGCGTTAATTTTTTTTGAAAAAATAATAACGGGTAATTTTTTTATCATGATAAACTGAATTTTGTATTAAGTATTAACGCAAAACTTTAAATTATATTGTGTGTTTTTGAAAATATTTTTTTAGACAAAGATTAACCACAAAGTTCACAGAGAACAAACACAAAGTACACAGTGAAATTTCTCTGTGAACTCTGGGCAACACCTTTGTGTTCTTTGTGGTTAATAAGCCTCTTAATTAAACGGAACATTCACTCCCTGTGGGGGAGCCCATTCTCCTTCCAGGACAATTCCGTTTGCCACCATTACAAAATTGATATACTTGCCCACAGGCAAACCACTTATTACCTGGCGCGAACTACCTGTTTTGGTTTTCCATGTTGCAGGGTCGTACACTCCTGGACCATAATAGATGGTGTAGTTTTTAGCATTTTTAATAACCTTACAGCTAACACCTACTTTTCCACCTCCGCGTTTAGTATTCAGCTTAAACACAGTTGCCGGCAATTGGGCATCGTTCCGAACTCCCTTGGTTTGGGTAGCCACTGCCGTAAGACTGAACAATGGTAAATTACCGTTAGCAAGGGTTGCGCAACTATTAATCATAATAGTAAAATTTTGAATCAACTGTTTTTTATACGTCTTAATCAAAATCCGTTCATTGCTCGATACTTCTCTCCTGTTTTTAGAAGCCAATGGAAACAAAGCATTGTATATACCTTCCACAAACGTAACGGTAGGTACACAAGTCGCCATTTCTGGTATAGCTAATATCCTAGGTAATTTGTCGCTCACATAACCGCATAAAGCAAGGGGATTAAGCCTCCAAAGTTGAGGAGCAGGTTTAATGCTTGTAAATGGCGGAAGTGGTAAAGCTGAAAGTGCAGCCCTGTTTTTACGTGTTTCCATTTTAATAGCAGCTTTCTGTTTTTCGGTTAGTTTGGTGTGTTTTCCTTTCACAACACCTTTGTTGATTTTTTTCTTCGGGCTCTTTATATCCGAAGTTTTTCCTTTTGTAGATTTGTCTTTGTTGCCATTATCAATGCCAACAATAGCTAATATGAAAATACTCCATGCAATTAAAATTTTACTTTTAACCACACTCTGCAAGTTTTGTTTTGAGAAGCTTTGCAGTCTGCTCTCACCTTTTTTACCTGCTGATACAGCAGGTTTCACCGGGTTCACTTTTTTACTCTTTTTCATTTTCGTATAAGATTTTAAGATTTATCGGTAAAAGTATTGTGGTTTTTTGCCTCCGCCAAATAAAAAAGGAAAAAACGTTCA
>JANYDQ010000097.1 GCA_025363555.1 Bacteroidota bacterium
CAAGCATATATTGATGAATACACATATAGGTTTAATAGAAGTTTTATGAAGGAAAATATTTTTGATAATCTTTTAAATCGGATGATGTTCAGCAAACCTCACACCTATAAAATGATTATAAACTAAATGCCTAATTCAATTGTTTTATTTGTTCATTGGTATATTACAATCTTACCCCGATGATTAAAATATCGTCTACTTGCTCGAGGTTGCCTTTCCATCGTTCGATGGTATTTTGCAGAATTTCTTTTTGTTCGTCCATGCCTAAATCCTGGACAGAAAGGAGGATTTCTTTGAACGGGGGGTATTTAAACTTTTTGCCTTTGGTGCCTCCAAACTGGTCGGCATAGCCATCTGTGAAAATATAAAACGAATCGCCTTGTTGGAGTTCAATTACATTGTTAGTAAAATCGCGCAGATCATCTGCAATGGAAACGGGCATTTTGTCGGGGGCGATTTCTTCGAGCACGGACTGGCTGCCTTGTCTTATTATATACATTGAATTATTTGCACCGGCATATTCAAGGATAATTTTTTCGTCTTTAAATTTGAGGCTTACCAAGCCTATGTCCATCCCGTCTTTTTGTCCGCCTGTTTTGGTGTTTTGTTTCAGGCTGTGAATTATTCCGCGTCTTACTTCGTTTAATATTTCGTTGGGACGAATAATTTTTTTCTCGTTCACGGTTTCGTTTAATAGCGAAGAATTAATCATGCTCATAAAAGCACCGGGCACACCATGACCTGTACAATCTGCTGCTGCAAGGAGATGCACGGGCTCTCCGTCTTCCTGTGCCTGGTTGTACCAGTAAAAATCGCCACTTACAATATCACGAGGCTGAAAGAAAATAAATGATTGAGGCAATGCCTTGCGGATGTCATCAATGTTGGGCAGTATCGCTTGCTGAATTCGCTCGGCATAGTTTATACTGTCGGTAATGTCTTTATTTTTTTCTTCAATCATTTCTTTTTGAAGTTCAAGTTCTTGCTTTTGCTGGGTAACTTCGGCAGTACGCTCCACCACTTTTTCTTCCAAAATAGCTTTTTCTTTAATCAGTTTTCGTTCTCTTCTTTTAATGAAAGAAAAAATAATGATACCTGCCACAATGGCTACCAAGGTATAAAACCAGTAGGTACGGTACCATGGGGGAGTGATGGTGAAGGAAAATGCGCAGGGTTCGGAGTTCCAAATGCCATTTGCACCTATGGAAGAAACTTTAAACGTATAAGTTCCGGGAGGTAGCACGGGGTAATCGCGGTCGGTAGTGGAAGTGGGGGCGCTCCATTCTTCTTCCCATCCTTCCAGTTTATACTTAAACCTTATTTTTTCAGGATTGTCGAGAGATATGGCGGAAACATTAAATCCTATGTGGTTTTCGTTGTATTTCAAAGTTAACCCGAAAGGAAGATTGAACCATGGTGAAACGGAATCTGTTTTTGAACTCCAGTCGGTAACCTCTTTACCACCCAACTTTATGGAGGTAATGTGCGTAAGTGGTGGACGCTGATTTACCTTTTCTGCATTCGGATTGTATTTTGTTAATCCTTTAACTGTTCCAAACCAAATGTTTCCTTTTGCATCTTTAAAAGCAGCATTGTCGTTGCATTCCACACCCCAAAAACCATCAGAGCCATTATAATTTCTAACATCTATTACTTTATATTTATCGTTCAGTGTTATTTTATCAAACCCTTTGTCTGTTCCCGCAAGCAGGGTGTATTCGTTTTCGAAAATAAGAGAACGAATGGAGTTGGAGCTCAAACCCACACTGTCGTTAGCAATTCGTTTTATCTTTATTTTATCTTTTACATGTATATCCAGCATATATATTCCGCCATACTTTGTTCCCATCCAAATGTTGCCTTGTGGTCCTTCCGCCAGCGCAAGAATTTCAAGATGAGCTAACCCTTCTGCTGTATCGTAATTGGTAATTTTACCATTCCCGGGATATTTTATCAAACCCCCATTGGTAGCAAACCATATATTTTCTTCCCTGTCCTGGATAATGGCATTTACATCTTTTTGAGTAATGCCAAGCACATCGAGTTTAATCTGGATAAATTTAATTCCATCGTACCTGCTGATGCCGTCTTTGGAGCCGCACCAAACAATTCCGTTTTTATCGGCAAATACGCAATAGGCACTGTTGTTCAGCAGTCCTTCATTTTCGGTAAAGTTGATAAATTTTTTTCCGTTGAATTTGGTAATGCCACCATCTTTGGCAACACCCCAAATATTGTGATTGTTCAAGGTTTTGCCTGCCGAAACCGATTGAAGGAAATTTCCAGGCAAGCCATCTTTTGTTGTAAAGCTTTTAAACAAGGGTTTATCGGCTTGCATTTTAAAGTTTAATAAACCGCCACCGCTTGTAGCCAGCCATAAATCTCCTGTCGAATCCTGGTCTATGCCTTCCACTTTGTTGCTCACCAGTCCGTCTTTTTCGGTAAAGTGAGAAAACTTGTCGCCCATAAATTTGCTCAATCCATCGCCACCAGTGCCTATCCACATATTGCCCACATTGTCTTCAAACAAAGCCATAATATTATTTCCGGGCAGTCCTTCCTTATCGGTATAATGTTCGAAGAGATCTTTTTTAGGAAGAGAATCAATGGTTTGCAAAACATTTCGCTGTCGAATAATTCCATCTTCTGTGGAGGCAAACCAAAGTTCATTATCAGAAGAAAGAAATATTTTCCAAATCTTTTTTGCATTAAACCCGTTCGATTCGTTGTAAATAGTAACTTTTCTTGAAATTAAATCCAGTTGGAAATCCGTATTCGAATATTTTTCTTTTTGCGGAGAAATGGTAAATACCCCTTCGGCAGCGCCAAACCATA
>JANYDQ010000004.1 GCA_025363555.1 Bacteroidota bacterium
AGTGGAAGATAAAACTGCTACTTTGCCACCAAAAGCCGAAGTTACCCCTATACCTACATTTGCTCCATTATCAAAAATCTGTGAATTTCCAATTGTACTAACCGTATTAAATTTTCCAACATAATTTAATGTTCCTGATACCGAGCCACTGCCGGGTGCTCCTGTAGGACCTACATCACCTGCTACCCCGGTAACCCCGGTTGCACCGTCAATTCCATTTGTTCCGTTTGTTCCCGCAATACCTGTAGCCCCTGTTGCTCCCATTGCACCGTTTGTTCCGTTTGTTCCGGCAACACCGGTTGCTCCGGTAGCACCCGTTGCACCACCACTTCCACCGCTTCCGCTTGTAGCGGCATATAAGGCATAAGGCACAGATAACATTTGCGAAGTACCCATGTCAACATAAGTAACACCGCCTGTTGCATCCATTTCTACTTGCGTAAATTTGTTGCCACTGGCCCAGTTGATAGCACCAAATGTACCAATAACAGGAGTTCCCTGCCCAATGTTTACAGAAAACAAACCAAGTGTATTGGTAGTTACTGCCTGGGTTTCTTTGTAAACCACAGTACCGGTTGCAGTACCATCGTGTATGGAAAACCGAAGGCTTATGTTTTGACTTGCGATAACATTTCCACTATTGTTTCGCGCCACCGCCTGGTAAGGAATAGCGTTGGGTGATTGTGCATAAGATAGATTCTGAAACAAGTTCAGAATGACGAAGATGATGATTTCTTTTTTCATTTTGATTTGTTTTAAATATTATTGTTTAATCACTTATTTTAATTTAATTATTTGTAAAAGTATAGGTAAGAATAAAAACCGGCAAGTTAGAACCTTCCAACCGTCCTTTTTACCTGCAACCCGTCCGGTTGAATCTGCAAAAGGGAAAATAGAATTACAAAAAATAAATAAGTTACGAAGGAATAAATTGTAGATTTGTTGTTGCAATAATGAATTGCATTTTATTAAATGAAAAAAAACAGACTACTCTATTTAATTTTTTACTTTCTGCAACTTGCCTTTCAAGGCAACGGACAAAACAAAACAATTGATTCTCTCAAAAAGCTGGTAAATGAGGCCAAGAGCGATACTGCCCGAACAAAAGCACTTAGTAATCTTTCTTATGAATTAATGTGCTTTGGCAGCTATGATGAAGCAATGGAATACGCTGTTAAAGAAAAAGACATCAGTGAAAAAACAAACAACAAAAATGATGTTTCAGATGCTTACGGACTGTTTGGCAATATCTGGTTTGAAAAAGGAAATTATTCTGAATCACTGAAAAATTATTTCAAATCACTTGAAATTGGTGAAGCTATTGGAGATAAAATAAAAATAGCAGACGCAACTGAAAATATCGGGCTTGTTTATTACGTTCAAAATAAACTGAACGAAGCTTTGCAAAAACATTTAATTGCACTCAAAATTTATTCTGAATTAGAAAAAAAAGAAGGAGTAGCTAACACTTACATTAATATTGGAAACATTTATGCCATACAAAAAAATTACCCCGAAGCATTAAAAAACTTTTTTGCCGCATTGGAAACAAAAAAAGAATCATCCGACAAACATGCCTATTTAATGCTGCTATCTAATATAGGCACATTGTACGGAGAACAAAAAAACAATAGTAAAGCAATGAAATACAATTTACTTGCCTTGAAAAAAGCAGAAGAATTAAATGACAAAACCATTATTGCTGATGTATATAACGGAATGGGAAATATGTTTTTCTTGGAACAAAAAAATGATTCTGCCATAAAATACTTTACCAAAGGATTGGAAATAGCAACAGAAATTGGCAACATAAAATATATCAAAGATAATTACAATGGATTAGCCTTAACTTATGCACAGCAAAATAAATACAAAGAAGCATTATCATCTTATAAAAATTTTATTGTGTATCGCGATAGTTTATTCAACGAGGAGAATACAAAAAAATCGGTACGGGTAGAAATGCAATACGATTTTAATAAAAAAGAAACAGCAACAAAAGCAAAACAGGAAATAAAAGATGCTTTGGCAAAAGAAGAAATACAAAAACAACGAATTCTAAAAATATCAGTAACAGCAGGAAGTGTATTGCTCATAGCTATAATGTTATTATTTTTTAATCGAAGAAAAGCAAAACATAATTTACAGGTGAACAAGTTAGAAAACAAAACACTTCGCTCTCAGCTTAACCCGCATTTTATTTTCAATGCCCTTGCATCTATTCAGAAATACATGAACGAGCACCCCCAACAGGCGCAAAACTATTTAGCCAAGTTTGGTAAGCTGATGCGCGAAGTATTAGAAAACTCCGAGAAAGAATACATATCACTTGAACATGAATTTGCCATGCTCAAAAAGTACATGGACTTAGAAACATTGCGAGTAACAAATGGTTTTGATTATGAATTTATTATTGATAAAAACACAGATGAAGAAACCATACAAGTGCCACCACTTATTTTTCAACCCATAGTTGAAAATGCCATCTGGCACGGAGTTGCCAATTCAACAATAAAAGGGAAAATAACTATTCGCGCAGTTATGGAAAATACACTGCTAAAAGTAGAAGTGGAAAATAACAATAACCAAACAGTTCCAATTTCTTCAGGTAAAAAAGAAGAACTCAAAAAAATAAAATCATTCGGTTTGCAAATAGTGAAAGAAAGATTAACTTTGTTATCCAAAGAAAAAAACAGAAAAGGAAAACTCATGTTATTTCCAATTGAAAATGGAATGAAAGTAATAGTTGAAATACCGATTTAAATTTAGCCGCGTTAATGTCAAACTTGTTTTAGCATCTCAACTTTAGAATTTAAAGAATAGAAATTAGAATTTTAATAGTGTATGATAAAAGTCCTTATTGTTGAAAACGAAAAACCAATTGCTGAACATTTCAGCAACATGATTCTCCGTTTATATAGCGATATTCAACTGCTCCCTGTCTGCGATAACGTAACATCCGCATTAGCTTCCATCCAAAACCACTCCCCCCACCTTGTTTTTTTTGATGTGGAATTAAATAACGGTGAAACAAGTTTTGATATTCTCCGCCATTTATCCTCCATTAATTTCGAACTCATATTTGTAACCGCTTACCATAAATATGCAGTACAGGCAATAAAATTCAGCGCACTGGATTATTTGTTAAAACCTGTAACCGAAGAAGATTTAACACAAGCCATTAATCGTTACCATCAAAAAAAGAATGCTTTTAACCCCAAACAGTTAGAAACACTATTCTCTAACCTTCACAAAGGCGTTCCTATGAACCAGGTTGCTTTGCCTACTATGCAGGGATTAGACTTTGTTCCCCTTGATACTATTATTTATTGCGAAGGCGAAGGCAGCCAAACGGCTGTATATCTTACCAATAAAACTACACCTCTTATCATCAGCAAAACATTAAAGGATTGTGAAGATTTGTTTTCAGGCGGAGGGTTTTTCCGTATTCACAAATCCTACCTCATCAATCTCAACCATATAAAAAAATACATTAAAGGAAAAGACGGACAAGTACTGATGAGTAATTTAAAAACACTCCAGGTCTCCCGAAATTACAAAGATGCATTTCTAGAAGTACTGAAAAAATAAAAACCCTGCTTAAACAGTTCAACAGGATTTTTGTGTTTAGGTTAACATTGCATTTAAACGGCTTCAACCCCCACATGTATTAATAGTGTCTAAAACAACAAACTTTACTAACCTCACACTATTATGAGTAACATAAAGAACACTCTTTTGCTCTCCTCAAAAGGTTATTGATTAATTTATACTCCTAAAAACCGGTAAACGGTTATGCGTTTTTTCATAATAAGGCGAATGCCTGTAAACCCACAACAACTGAGCTTCTGAATCTTCACTTAATTTAAAATTTGTTTTTTTCGCTTCTTCCAGTTCAGTTTTAAGTTCGGGATGTTCTTTCAATAACCTGGCGGCAATGTCTTCGAACACATAATCGGAAAACCATTCTTTTTGCTGCAACACTCCGTCAAAATAATTCCAGCAGAAATAAGAATCCTGTGCCTGTGGTTCCAATGCTTCTGCAACAAAACGATTGGCAGGTGTATTCATTTTAATGATTACATCTCCTTTCATAAAAATTACACTTTGTTTCTCATACCTTATTTTTGTACCGTAATGCAGGTAATGGCTTTCGTAAGGAGTCTTCACTGTTTCGTATTTTTCTATGTACATTGATTCCACCTTTATAGTTGTATCTCTTTTTAAGTAATCCACCTCTACCCTATTGAGTTTCAAATTATCAATTGCCCGCGTCCATGCCTGTGGAATTATATAATAAGAAGGAAGTTTTATTTCAACGTCCAGAGTATAATCAGTAAAGAATTTTATTTTTTTTGTGTAAGGCTTTGTTCTGTCATAATACAATCTTGGCTTTCCTGATACTTCACTTGCTTTATGTCCCGCTTCATATCCTTTAAAATTTAATTCTAAAAAATGAAGTGTGTCTAACTTCCAGCCGGTGCTGAATGATTTCATTTGAGTTGTTTCTTTCTTTGCAGTATTTTTCAAATCAATAATTTGTTTTGTATCAATTGCCACTTGTTGAATGGTGGAAAGCAAAAACCAGTACGTAGCCCACACCCTGTCGTTATAAGGTTTCAGCATGTGAGTTTCTGTAATTATTCCCATACAATCAAACAATGCAGTATAGCCTGTAGAAAAACGAGCGGTTTCCAGAAATGCAGAAATACCTGTTTCCGGTGTTTCTCCAATACTTTCCACATAAGGTGTCATCTCCATTTTATTTTTTGTCATCGCTTCTTGCACAGCGGGTAACAACACGTTATCCTGGTAATTGGCAAGTTTTGCATTCATTTTATTTTTTTGCGAAAGCACATACGTCATTGTGTATTGATAGTCTGCCCCATCGCTCACATGAGTATCAATAAATAAATGCGGCTGCCATGTCTGAAATATCTTTACAAACGATTCGGCATTTTTACTATCCATTTTCATAAAGTCACGATTCAAATCCAGATTTTTTGCATTGCCTCTGAATCCATATTCTTCCGGTCCGTTCTGATTCGCACGGGAACAGCAACCTCTGTTCACTGCCCCATCCACATTATATATAGGAATAATACAAATAACTACCTTTTGTAAAATATCAGCATATTGCTCCGGGTGAGAAAGAATGTCTTTTGCCAGTTGAAGGGAAGCATCTATTCCATCCGGCTCGCCCGGGTGAATGCCATTGTTAATTAATATAACCGGCAATTGATTCTTATCCGCATCTTCTTTTGTAAAACATTTTTTACCCGAAATAATAAATACATGTAATGGAAAGCCGCCATCAGTAAATCCTATTTCTTTTAATTTTACCATATCATAAGTGTGAGCAAGCAATTCGTACTGACGAATTACTTCCCTGAAGGCGGGAGTGGATGTAAATATTTTGTTTTGTTGTGCATTATCCGCTACAACAAAAAAGAAAAGAAAAATCCAAATAAGAAATTGTTTTTTCATGTAAGAGATTATTTTTGTAATGTTTTATGTTAATAGATTCCTCATGACATACCGGATTGTGATTCTTCCAGCAAAGAATCTCCCTACAATATTATCACCAAAGATAATTGTATTTTATTACCACTTATTAATTATGCGCTATCCTTTATGATAGTGATAAATATAACAAACAATCCGCTTTGGCACTGCATTTGCAATCATGGGGAAACAAAAAAATATGAATACCTACATGATAAGTATCGCTCTTCCTTCTGAAATTGATGAAAACTTTGTTTCCTTAATTCCAAAACAAAGAGCACACATTAATAAATTAATGGACAAAGATATAGTTCTTAACTATTCTCTTGCCACAGACCGCTCGAAACTTTGGGTAATACTGAAAGCCGTAAACGAAATAAAAGCAATGGATATTCTTTCCGAATTCCCTCTTATTGGCTATATGAAACCTGAAATAATGAAGTTGGCTTTTCATAACAGTATAGCTAACGAAATGCCAAGGTTAATTATGAATTAAAGTTAAACTCCTATATTAATTGTCATCCTTAGCTTGTTGAAGCATAAATTCTAAAAAACAACACTAAAAATGAAATCAATTTTTCACAAAGCATCAGAGCGCGGACATGCTGACCACGGATGGTTAAACGCGCACCATTCCTTCAGTTTTGCAAGCTGGCAAGACCCAAGTAAAATTCATTTCGGTTTGTTACGTGTACTGAACGATGACACTGTTGCACCCGGAATGGGCTTTGGAATGCACCCTCACGACAATATGGAAATTGTTACTATTCCACTTTCGGGTACATTGGAACACAAAGATAGTATGGGAAATATTGGTGTGATTAAGCCAAACGAAATACAGGCAATGAGTGCAGGGTCAGGATTGATGCATAGCGAATACAACCATTCCAAAACAGAACCCATCAATCTATTGCAAATATGGGTGTTTCCAAAAGTAAGAAACATAGAACCCCGTTACGACCAGCGTGTTTTTTCTGCGGAAGAAAAAGAAGGAAGGTTTAAAACCATTGTTGCGCCTGTAAAAGCAGATGACATTATGTGGATAAACCAGGATGCTTATTTTTCTATTGGTAAATTTAAAGCAGGAACTACTATTGATTATACCATACAAAACAAAGGCAACGGTTCTTATATTTTTATTATAGATGGCAATGCAACTATCGAAGGAAACACCCTTGGTAAACGTGACGCAATAGGTATCTGGGAAACAGAAAAGATTTCGATTAATGTTACTGCTGATGCTGAAATACTGGTGATAGATGTACCGATGAATTAAAGGATTATTACAGTTTTGCCCTCACCTTTCCGAAAAGAACGCTCTCTTTTCCGAAAAGAACGCTTACCTTTCCGAAAGTCACGTGTTCTCTCGCACTCTTGTCAAGTTTGCCCTCACTTTTGACAAAGTCACGCGTTCTTTTGACAAAGTCATGCGTTCTTTTAACAAAGTCACGCGTTCTTTTAACAAAGTCACGCGTTCTTTTGACAAAGTCATGCGTTCTTTTAACAAAGTCACGCGTTCTTTTGACAAAGTCACGCGTTCTTTTAACAAAGTCACGCGTTCTTTTGACAAAGTCACGCGTTCTTTTGACAAAGTCATGCTTACGTGTCCTAATGTTAAATTAATGTTTCTTTATTTTTAAAGTCATTTTAACCAAGACATAAAATGAATTTAAAATTGTTTTGTGCTAAAAAAAATACTTTAATGCCTTTTGCAGGTGCTTTGGCTGTTTATTTATAAACCACAATAATAATGAAAGAGTAAAAACGTAAGAAATAAAAAAAGCCCGCTCATTGCTGAGCAGGCTTTTTATTTAATTAAAGCAATAAATTAGTTTTTAATCAATCTCACTACTTGTTGGTTGTTTCCTACAATAGCTTTCAATGTATAAATGCCATTTGCAAAACTATTCATATCTATCTCGTTTGTTCCGGCATTCATTTCTTTAGCAAAAACCAGTTCGCCCAACGCATTGTAAATAGTTACATTGGTTACCTTATCATTGCTGATATAATATACTCCTGTTGATGGGTTAGGATATACTACAACGGAAGTGTTAGCTGTTGCATTATTAATTCCTGAACAAAAATCCACATAAATAGCAGACGAATCGGAACCCATACATCCATTACCATCGGTATAAGTGTATGTTACATAATAAAGATTAAGAGGTACTACCATACCGGGATCAAACATATTCCCTGAAACCCCCATGCCAGAATACACTCCGCTACCCGGATTTCCCGGGGTTAATGTTAAAGGTGCCCATGTGTTGCAGGCATAAGTAGTAGTATCTGCATACGTTACTGTTGGATTGGCATTTACTGTTACCATTACCGATGCAGTATTCATACAACCGTTTCCGTCTGTACCGGTTACGTTATATGTAGCAGTACCCGAAGGCATAAAAGCAACACCATCCATCACACTGTTATCCCATGTGTAAGATGTAGCACCTCCACCTGTTAATGTTTCCATGCTTCCCATACAAACTGACATTGCTGATGCATTAGCTGTAACTGTTGGTAATGAATTTACCGTTACCATTACAGAAGCAGTATTCATACAACCATTTCCATCTGTTCCTGTTACGTTATAAGTTGTAGTTCCTGATGGCATAAAAGCAACTCCATCCATAACACTGTTATCCCATGTGTAAGATGTAGCACCTCCACCTGTTAATGTTTCCATATCGCCCATACATATTGTCATTGCTGATGCATTAGCTGTAACAGTTGGTAATGAATTTACTGTTACCATTACGGAAGCAGTATTCATACAACCATTTCCATCTGTTCCTGTTACGTTATAAGTTGTAGTTCCTGATGGCATAAAAGCAACTCCATCCATCACACTGTTATCCCATGTGTAAGAAGCAGCACCACCACCTGTTAATGTTTCCATATCGCCCATACATACTGCAGCAGGAGAAGCATTAGCTGTTACCGTTGGCAAAGCATTTACAGTAATGGTTACCCCGATTCTTGGTGAACTGGTGCATCCTGAACCTCCGATTATAGTAAGAACATAATCTTCCACTTCACTGTAATAACCACTAAAATCATCACATGCAGTTGTCGGATTTGTGGAATTACCATCAACCATCACCCGCATACGGGTATCACCCAGAGAGGCACCACCTGGAATAGTAATGGTGAAGTTAGTAACATTATTAGCTGAATTTGTTCCGTTTGCTACTATAACATTTTCACCAGCATCATCAAAATCACCATCTCTGTTCCAGTCAACCCATACATTATAATATGCAATACTGCAGGTACCTTGCGCCTGGGCGGTAAGTGTAAAAGAACTGCCAATGGCTTGAGAAGCCACAGAAGAAGGGAAATAGGTAAACCCGGTTCCATCGTATCCCCCGGTATTGTTAGTAAAATTTGTCAGTCCTCCTGATGTAGAAACACTATTCAAATAATTACATGCATTGGATGTATACATGGTAGGGCTGCAATATCCGGCAGGAACAGCACCTCCGGCACCTCCTGGCATAACAGCTTCTGCATAATAGGTAGTAGTAGAAGTAGGCATAACAGAATAATTAGTTCCGCTGGCTACATTGGTAAGTAAATTTCCACCCGAAGCAGCATCCCACCAGTTAATGGTATTTCCGGCAGAGGCGGCATTAAGGTTGGATGAAGTACCAGAACCAACACAAAATGATGCAGGAGAAGCAGAGGAAGCGGAAATAACCGGCAGAGCATTAACAGTAAAAGTACCTGCACTTGTTCCTGTTCCTAACCCTGTAATCACCTGAATAGTTCCGGTAGTACCTGTTCCTACCGTTGCTGTAATTTGAGTTGAAGAATTGACTACAAAACTAAGTGCGCTGGTTCCTCCAAAAAGAACATCCGTGGCACCGCTAAAGTTAGTTCCTGTAATCACAACAGATGCAGTACCTGCACAACCAGTCATTGGCGTAAAAGAAGAAACAGACGGTAAAAGAGAAGGAGTTGGAAGAGAAACATCATCCACATACATATTAGTAGGGTCACCTGCATTATCTCCATGTACAAGGAATTCAATTCTTACCGTCTGACCTGCATAAGCAGCCATATTATAAGTAACATTGGTCCATGCCCCCGAATTGCTGCAA
>JANYDQ010000099.1 GCA_025363555.1 Bacteroidota bacterium
GCAAATAATTCTCCGAAAGAAACATACGCATACGTATAAGCGCTTCCGGACACGGGAACCTGCGCAGCAAATTCGGCATAACATAAGGCTGTAAAACCACAGGCTATTCCACATATTATATATAAAAAGACAACACCCGGACCACCTGAAAAACATGCATTGCCAATGGCACTGAATGTGCCTCCCCCAATGATGGCAGCAATTCCAAAGAAAGTTAAATCGCGAACTGTTAAAACTTTATGCAGACCTGAATGTTCTCCATCTCCACCTTCCTTCAATAAAATACTTGTTGGTTTTTTACGAAATAAACTTTTAAAAGACATAATAGGTTTTTAGTTGAAAAGCAAATTTAGAAAAAGATTTGAAGTGAGGATAACGAATTGATACGAAATTACTAATAATCAGGGCGAGAATGGGAAGATGTAGTTTGATAAATTCAGGAAATAAATGTTGACTTTTTTTGTTTCTAATGTTTAGGATATAAACACCTGAGATGTTTCTTGAAATATTTCGAACTCTTTGCTTCTGAATTTTAATAATATTTTTATTCGTAATATTTTATTTTTCCCGGTCTGAAAAGTAGCGTTGTATAATATCATTTAACTTTCTTTTAGTTAATGGCTTTAACTCAAATTTGCTAATCATATCAATTGCAGGAGCTCGGTTGATTTCATCCGGACTGGTTAAAGAAGCAAGTATAATCAAAACAATGTAATTTTTTTTAACAACATCCAGTTTTTTATACTCTTTAATAAATTCCCATCCATTCATTTTAGGCATATTAATGTCCAACAATATTAGTTCCGGTACAATCTGACTTTCATCTTTCAAAAATTTGATAGCTTCAAGGGCGTTTTCAGCTGTTTGAATAGTTTCTGTAATATTCATTTCTTCAATTAATAACTGATGAAATCTATTGTCTGCAGCACTGTCATCTATCAACAAAATGCAATTTAATTTTTTCATAAAAAGTGGTTTTTGATTTTTAATTAAGCAAAAATTAGTGTTACTTTTTAAAATTCCTTTCTAAAATTTCATTTAATTTATGGCTATTTAATGGTTTTAATTCAAAATCAGTAACCTCTTTAATTTCTTTAGCTCTTTTTATATCTGCAGGATTACTTGTATTAGAAAGAATAACGAGTATTGTATCCGATTTTTTTATGCTATCGAATTTTCGATACTCTTCTATAAATTCCCATCCATTCATTTTAGGAATATAGAGGTCCAAAATTATTAGCTCGGGGAAAGGATTATTTGTATTATTAAGATAATTAAGTGCATCCAAACCGTTTTCTGCAATTTCAATATTATCTGCAATATTCATATCTTCAATAACAATTTTATTGTAATTGTTTTCAGCCGGATTATCGTCAATCAATAAAATACTGTTAAATTTTTTCATATTAATTTTGTTTTACAATTGTTGTACTTAATAAATTATTTATTCTTAGAAATAACGGTCTACAATTTCTTTTAAAGCATGCTTTGTAATAGGTTTTAATTCAAAATTAGTAATTTCTTTAATTTCCAGGGCTCTATTCACATCATCTGGATTGCTAGAGTTTGAAAGGACAACAACAATAGTATTTGTTTTATTTTGTTGCGGCAAATCGCCATACAATTTTAAAAATTCCCATCCGTTCATTTTTGGCATATTTAAATCCAAAAAAATCAAATCCGGAAAAATATTGTTTTTATCGGTTAAGTAATTTAAAGCATCGAAACCACTTTCTGCAATCTCAATATATTCTGCAATATTCATTTCTTCAATTAGAATTTTATTGTAACTGTTTTCCGAAGGATTATCATCAATCAGTAAAATGCAATTTATTTGTTTCATAATTGTATTGTTTTTGGTATTGTGAAATAAAAAGTACTACCTTTTCCTAGTTCTGATTCAAGCCATATTTTACCTCCGTGCAATTCCACAATTTTTTTACATTGAGTCAGGCCTATTCCGGTTCCCTCGTATTCTTTTTGCGAATGTAATTTCTGAAAAATAATAAATACGCGTTCATGATACTTTGGGTCGATGCCAATTCCATTGTCTTTAAATGAAAAAAGCCATTCTTTTTCAGTTCCCTTTGCTGAAATAGATATTAAACATGGAATGTCTTTTTTTCTGTATTTAATGGCGTTGCTGATAAGATTTTGAAAAAGCGATCTTAACTCCTGATATCCATATATTACTGGCAATACTTCCCATTTGATTTGACATTTCGTATTTTCTATAGTTATAGACATATCAGTCAAAACTAAACCTAATAATTTATTACAATCTATTTCAATGATGTTTTTTTCAACGCCTATTCTTGAATAATCAAGTAAATCTTTAATGAGTGTCTGCATTCTTTTAGTTGCTTCACTTATAAAATTCAAAAATTCATCTGAATTAGGATCCAGTTTTTCAATATATCTTTTACGAAATAATCCAACGTAATTAATAATTGTTCTCAAAGGTTCCTGCAAATCATGGGAAGCCACATATGCAAAGTGTTCCAATTCCTTATTTGAATGCTCCAGTTCTTCCGATTTTTTTTGGAGTGCTACTTCAATTTGTTTCTTTTCAGTAATATCGTAGTAATTTGCCACGATACACTTTTCGCCATTAATTTCCATAACGGTCATTGAAACCAAAACATTTATTATTGCACCCGATTTGTTTCGCAACGACAACTCAAAATCTAGTGTAGCTCCGGTTTTTTTTATCGTTTTCAGAAAGTCATTGAATATTTCAAGAGTTACAATAATACCTAATTCCGCAATTGTTTTTCCTGTAATTTCTTCTTTTGTAAATCCTATTGTTTCTATAAATTTTTTATTGACTTCAATAAACTTGTTATCCGAAAGCCTTACAATACTCATGCTTACAGAACTGGAATGAAAAATCGAATAAAATTTTTCTTCACTTTCCTTTAATTTTTTTTCTGCTGTTTTACGATAAGAAATGTCGTTAATAAAGCCTATAAAAAAGTAATCGCCTTTAAAGACGGTGGGAGATATACTGATTCCGGCATCAAACTCTGTATTATCTTTTCTAAGCGCGGGAAGTTCAACAGGTTTATTTAAAACAGGACCTTCGTGCGTTGTCAAAAAATGTTTAAAACCTCTCAAATGGGCTTCTCTGAATCGATGTGGAATAATAATTTCGTGCAAATGTTTGCCTGTAACCTCCTCTGCTTTCCATCCAAAAATAGCTTCAGCTCTTGGATTCCATTGGATAATCTGTTCTTGCTGATTGATAACCACAACTGCTTCCGGAGCGTTTTCGAAAATTGTTTTTATTTGTTCTTCCCTTTCTTTAATTTGGATTTCGGCTTGTTCTTTCTCGAGCATTTTTCGTTCCAAATCACTTATCATTTTGTTAAACGAACTTGCCAATTGTCCGATTTCATCACCTGAATAAATAGTTGCTTTAGTTTTAAAAATTCCTTTTCCAACTTCTTCTGAAACTCTTATTATTTCTTTTATCCCTTTCGAAATATTTCTGCTAATAGATATAGTAAGCCATAATCCTGAAACCTCAACGGTTATCGCAATAATCAATAAAATTCGAAGAATCAGATTTTCAAGCCACCTGGAACCTTCTCCTAACGTAGAAGAAAATGCATCTTCTAAAACGGTCAGTTTTTTGTTGATTTCATTAATTGTATTTAAATTTTCTTCTGTCTTTTCAGGCGATGAAATTCCTGATAATGAAATAAGGGTATGTATTTGTTCAGCAGATTTTTGCATTTGAGAAATAGAAGAATCTGCTTGTGCCCATATAACTATTGCATCATGAATATAGGAGATGTTATGAAATCGCCTGAATAATTTAATCATACCATCTACGTCATCAGGATGATTTCGTCCCTCAATAAATCCCTTTCGTAAAATAGTGATATTAGGATTGCTTTTTCCCATTTCAATTCTTGTTTTTCTGTCACCCAAAGGCACTTTCATATAATAACGAAATGCTTCGTAATCTTCTTCATGTCCAGAACGGGCATATTTTCGGAGATTATAAACAGCATCTTTTTGTCCTTTCGACCAAAGACCTTCTGCTCCCACAAATGCTCTGACAGAAGAAAGTGTGTTAATAGAAAATAAAAGTGTCAATAGTTCAATAGCAATAAGAAGTGCCATTACTCCTATTGCAAAATACAATTTTTTCGAAATCGAAATGTTTTTAAACCATCCCGAATTTGAATAATTTTTCATTATTAAAATTAAAGATTCTTAAAAATAATGTTCTAAAATATTTGCAATTGCTTCTTCAGATAATGGTTTTGTTTCAAAATCCGCAACTTCAGATATTTCCTGACTTCTCTTTATATCGGCAGGATTAGCTGAGGTAGAAAGTATTACAATTATAACTTTTGCTTTTTTATTTGCATCCAGGCTTTTGTATTCAGCCAGAAATTCCCACCCGTTCATTTTTGGCATATTAATATCTAAAAATATCAAATCGGGCAGCATATTATTTTTATTATTAAGAAAATCAAGAGCATCCAGGCCATTCATTGCAAATTCAATATGTTCTGCAATATCCATGCTTTCAAGAATAATCTGATGGTAACGATTATCTGCGGGATTATCATCAATTAATAAAATACACTTCAATTTTGTCATTTTTGTATGGTTTTTGATATTGTAAAATAAAATGTGCTTCCTTTTTCGAGTTCAGATTTGAGCCATATTTTTCCTCCGTGTAATTCCACAATCTTTTTGCATTGAGACAACCCGATTCCCGTTCCTTCATATTCCTTTTGTGAATGTAATTTTTGAAATATAATAAAAATGCGCTCGTAATACTCAGCTTCAATACCTATTCCATTATCTTCTATTGAAAAAACCCATTCGTCAGGCGTGTCTTTTACACTTATTAAAATAAGGGGAATTGTATTTTTTTTTCTGTATTTAATTGCATTTCCAATAAGATTTTGAAATACAGATTTCAATTCAGCATAGCCTATTAAAACAGGCAAAGGCTCATTCGTGATTATGCATTTACTTTCTTTTATAGAAATCGCGATATCTTTATTCACTTCTTCTAGCATGAGATTACAATCTATTTCTAAGGCAATTCTATTGTTTCCTATTCTTGAATATTCGAGCAATGCTTTTATTAATAATTGCATTCTTTCTGTTCCACTGTTAATAAAATCAAGAAAATCATCCGCATTTTTATCAAATCGCCCTCTGTATTTTCTTTGAAGTAATCCAACATAGTTAGTAACAGTTCGGAGTGGTTCCTGCAAATCATGAGAAGCTATATAAGCAAACTGTTCAAGTTCTTTGTTGGAACGCATAAGTGCTTCAGAATTTTTTTGCAATTCCATTTCAATCCTTTTTTTATCTGTGATATCATAGAATAGGGAGACCACACATTGTTCACCATCTATTTCCATTACTGTTAAAGAAACCAACGCATTTATTTGTTTCCCCGATTTGGTAATTAATGTCAACTCAAAATCAGGAATAACAAGTTTATCATTCTCTGCTTTCATTACTTCATTAAATTTTCTTGTATCAGCTATAATACCTAATTCGAGAGACGTTTTGCCAATTACATCCTTCTTTTCCAAACCTATTGATCCTAAAAATTTTTTATTGACTTCAATAAATTTTTTATCTGATAACTTGCTAATGGTCATGCCAATTGAACTTGAATGGAATATAGAGTAAAATTTTTTTTCGCTTTCGGCTAATTCAAAATTGCGTAATCCTAAATGTGTATTTAACGTTTGTATTTGCTCTTCTTTTTCTTTTTGAATTTTTAAAAGAAGAGAAATAGCTACTTCCTGAACGCGGGTAAAGTAGTCTTCCAGTTCGTAAACTATACTTATCTGTTCCGCTGAATCAGTTGTAAAAAAATGCAAAAAATGATAGAGGGATTTTTTCTGGGCAGCATACACCAATAAAAGGTCTGCCGATTGAATATCATATTTCGAAATTCCGGGTAGCGAGTCTGCTTCCCATTTTTGTAAACTTTCTTTAGCTTTTTCAAGTGCGGTCCCATCTTCAAGTGAAACCAGAAATTTTTCTGAACTTAACAGAGAAATACTAATTAACTCCTCCTCAGACAGGTGAGCAAAGAGTTTCATCATTGGAATATGCATTGTATTAATCATTCGCAGGCTTTCAACCACATAAGCCCGTAAATAATTTTTTCTTAGATAGTGTGCAAATTCTTTTAGATTTTTCATAAAGTATTTTTGTTGGGAAATAGAAAAAACTAAACTATTTAATCCGTAAAATAAAAATAACAAATTGGCTATTTCCGTTTTCGCTTTGCCGGTGAAAGTGGTAAATAAGGAAAAACAATTTTTAATTCATCTAATATTATTTCAACATCGCCTTCAATCAGCACATCTCCATATAACTCATTTTCTCCATAATGCTTACTAATCAAGGATGCTTTTTTATTTAGCGGAGATTGATTTAATTTTGCTTCATAATCACTCCACACTTTTAAAATAGGCTCGTTTCCTTTCATCAATACATGGATTTTTACTATTCCTTTTTCAGAACCCGTTAGTAAAACTTTTACTTCAGGATATGTAAAAAGTAATTCATCGTAGGGGTATGCCATTGTTAATTTTCCATTTGATTTTATTAAAATTGCCATAAATATTAGTTATTGTTGTACAAAGTTATCGTTTCTTTTTTAAACAAACAAATAATTTAAGGATACAAGTTGGGTGTAAAAGTTTTATTTAATTTAAAAATCCTGCTTCAACTTAATGAAACAGGATTTTTTCCTTGCAACTTCTTTACTGCTTTCGAACTCTAAAAAATTGAATTCAGAATTCCAAACTTATTTGATTTTGAAAGCGGCTTTCACTTTCGCCACATAATCCAGCTTTTCCCAAGTAAACAATTCCACTTTCATAACTTTCTTTTTCCCGTCAGGTGAGGTAAAAGTTTTGGTAACGATTTCGTTTTTTCTTCCCATGTGTCCGTAAGCAGCCGTTTCGCTGTAAATAGGAGTACGTAATTTAAAGCGTTGCTCGATAAAGTAAGGACGCATATCGAAAATACTTTCTACCATTTTTCCTAGTTCTCCATCATTTATTTTCACTTTAGCTGTGCCGTATGTGTTAACACAAATACTTGTAGGTTTTGCAACGCCAATAGCATAGGATACCTGCACCAATACTTCGGAACAAAGACCTGCAGCCACGAGGTTTTTAGCAATGTGACGGGTTGCATAAGCTGCCGAACGGTCAACCTTAGAAGGGTCCTTACCAGAAAAAGCACCACCACCGTGAGCACCTTTTCCACCGTAAGTATCTACAATTATTTTTCTTCCTGTTAAGCCTGTATCTCCGTGAGGTCCTCCAATAACAAACTTACCGGTCGGATTGATATGATATTTTATTTTATCGTTAAACAGATGCGCAAACTTTTGGTATTTAGTTTTTACTCTGGGAATTAAAATTGAAATGATATCTGATTTAATTTTGGCAAGCATTTTAGTATCATCTTTATCAAAGTCATCGTGCTGTGTGGAAACCACAATTGCATCAATACGAACAGGAACATTCTTATCATTATATTCCAAAGTCACTTGCGATTTTGCATCTGGGCGAAGATATTTTATTTGTTTGTCCTCTCTTCGCAATGCAGCTAATTCAATAAGAATTTTGTGGGCAAGGTCAAGAGCTAACGGCATATAATCTTCCGTTTCGTTGCTTGCATAGCCAAACATCATTCCCTGGTCGCCTGCACCCTGTTCTTCTTTTTTCTTTTTATCAACCCCCTGGTTTATATCCTGGCTTTGTTCGTGAATAGCTGAAAGCACACCACACGAGTTCGCTTCAAACATGTATTCACTTTTAGTATAACCTATTTTTTTAATCACATCGCGAGCAATAGTCTGCACATCAAGATAAGCTTTAGACCTTACTTCACCCGCCAATATTACCTGACCAGTAGTTACTAATGTTTCGCATGCTACTTTCGATTGCGGGTCGAATGCTAAAAAGTTATCAATTAATGCATCAGAAATCTGATCTGCTACTTTGTCCGGGTGTCCTTCCGACACTGATTCCGAGGTGAATAAATATCCCATCTATTAATATTGTTTTTTTGTTTTATTGATTATTATTTTAAAAGGTGCGCAAAAGTAATATTATTATTTAAAAATCTCCCCCAATTTTTTTTCTAAATCTTCACCGCGTAAACTTTTACCTATTATTATACCTTTTCCATCAATAAGCACATTGGTTGGTATTCCCTGAAAATTGTAGAGTTCCACTACAGGTGATTGCCATTGCATTAAATCAGAAACATGACTGGGCCATGACAAATTATCTTTCAGTATTGCCGCTTTCCATTTTTCCGGGTCTTTATCTAACGACACGCTGAACACCTCAAATCCTTTCGATTTGTATTTATTATAAGCAGCTACTACATTTGGATTTTCTTTTCTGCACGGTCCGCACCATGATGCCCAGAAGTCAACCAGCACTACTTTTCCCTTCAATGATGACAGAGATAAAGGTTTTCCTTCAGGAGTATTCATTGTAATTTCAGGAGCCTGTTGTCCTATTCCTACCTTTTTTCCTGCTTCAGCTTTGTTTTTTTGATTTGACACTCCTTCGTGAAACGATAAGACGTAAGGCGATTTAGGATATTTTGCAAACAAACCATCGTCTAATTTAAGGTAGCTTGGCAAATATTCTTCTCCTTGCAATTGTTGTATGGCAGCAAGGGAAGCAAAGGAACTGCTGTGTTTGTCAATAAAATCAACAATGTATTTATTTTGGGAATCTACAAGCGAAGTGTATGGTTTTTCCAACTGGTGACTCATAGAATCAATGCGCATAGAATCTTTGACAACACTCATAAACATTTGAAATATTTTTTGAAGTGAATCGCGCTGGCGATAATTTTTCATTGATGCCTGGTTCACATCCCAGAATAATTTGGATTCGGGCGAACCATCTACAGTATAAGTATTCCCCAAATTGGCTGCATCGCCCTTTATCGAAACTTTTTCATCGGGATTAAAAATAAAGGTGGCAAAATTCTTTTCGGAAATTCGCAAACGATAAAATCCGATTGCTTTAATTCCAGAAGTTAATTTGAATTCCCCTTTTTTATCCAGTTTTACAGAATCAATTTTCTTTATTCCATCTACAGACATTTGTTCCAGGAAAAGATTTTCTCCATGAGCGTTGCTCAATTTTCCTTTTAATTCAAATCCTGGTGTTGCAGAATTGGAAGTGGAACATGACATTCCTAAAATGAATGGCAATAGTAATAGTGTATTTTTTAGTTTCATTTGGTAATTGTTTTATTAGTTACTTTATTTTTCCAATTCTTGTTTTACTAATTCAGTAGTCATTTTTGGGTCGGCTTTTCCTTTCGATAGTTTCATTACTTCGCCCATAAACAAACCAAATAAAGACACTTTCCCCTTTTTATACTCAATTGCTTTTTCAGGATATTTTGCAATTGCCTGCTTTACATATTCCGTCAATGCACCGCTGTCACTTTCTTGTATCCAGTTATTTTCTTCTGCAATTTCCGATGCTGATTTGTTTGGTTCTTCCAGCATCTTTGGAAATATTTTTTGTGTAGCAATAGTATGACTTACTTTCCCCGTGTCAATAAAATCAACCAGTTCGGCAATACGTTTAGGTGTAATCTTAAAATCAGAAATATGAAGCGCATTATCATTCAAAAATGATTTTACCTGTACCGTTAACCAATTGGATGCAGATTTAGTGTTTTTTGTAAGAGCAATTATCTCTTCGAAAAACAATGCTATTTCTTTCGAATCTGTTAATACCCCAGCATCGTAAGTTGATAGACCCAATGAAACATATTTCTTAAATAAATCATTTGGCAACGGAGGTAATGCCGATTTTACTTTTGCAATATATTCCTGCGAAACAACCACAGGTTGCAAATCAGGTTCCGGAAAATAACGATAATCATTTGCCATTTCCTTACTTCGCAAAATAAAAGTAGTTCCTGCAACGGCATCAAAGCTTCGGGTATCCTGTTGTATTTCTTCCCCGTTTTCAATTGCTTCGATTTGGCGCTTTATTTCATATTCAATGGCGCGCTGAACATTGCGAATGGAGTTCATGTTTTTTACTTCATTGCGCTGTCCAAATTTTTTTGAGCCTTTCAGCATCACCGAAATATTTGCATCACAACGTAAACTTCCTTCTTCCATGTTACCATCACAAATATCAAGATAACGAACCAGTTTTCTTATTTCAGTTAAATATTGATAAGCTTCGTCACCGTTCTTAATTTCCGGCTCACTAACAATTTCCAAAAGCGGAACGCCTGCACGGTTCAAATCAATCAACGAATCAAACGGGTCAATGTCGTGAATGCTTTTTCCGGCATCTTCTTCCATGTGAATCCGGGTAATATTGATTTGTTTTTCAGAACCATCTTCCAGTTTAATAGTAACGTAACCACCTGTACAAATAGGTGTTTTATCCTGTGTTACCTGGTATCCTTTCGGCAAATCCGCATAAAAATAATTCTTACGTGCATATTCATTTACCTCACGAATAGTACTCTTGCAAGCCAATCCCAACCGAACAGCATACTCAATTACTTTTTTATTAGTCTTAGGCAACGTTCCCGGATGTCCTAAAGAGATGGGGCTTACATTGGTATTGGGCAATACTCCAAACTCGGCAGAATCGCTGGAATATGCTTTGCTATTAGTAGATAATTGTGCGTGAACTTCTAAACCTATTACGGCTTCGTACTTATCGTAAATACTCATTAGTTAACTTTTAATTTTTTTGAAGATGCGAAAGTACGAATTATTTGGTTTTTAGAAGGATGAAATTCATCCCCCGATAAGAATGTTTAACAATTATTACAACTCCTTTATTAGTTCTTTAATGAGTATGGTCATCTTCTTTTCAGCATGAAATGCCACTTCCTGCACTTCCTCATGCGTTATTTTAACAATTTTTCCTTCTACTCCTAAATCAGTAATAATGGATATTGCAAAACAGGGAAGTTGCATGTGTCGTGCTACTATTACTTCAGGTACCGTACTCATACCAACGGCATCAGCACCCAGTATTTTAACCATACGATATTCAGCAGGTGTTTCAAAGGTAGGACCCGATAACCCAAGATAAACCCCTTCCTGCACTTTAATATTATTTAAACGAGCCACTTTTTTTGCTTTAGCAATTATTTTCTTATCATAAGCTTCACTCATATCCGGAAAGCGGGGACCAAATTCGGCTAAGTTTTTACCATTTAAAGGATGTTCAGGAAAAAAATTAATATGGTCATTGATTATCATTAAATCTCCAATTTCAAAATTTGCATTAACACCTCCAGAAGCATTAGAAACAATAAGCGTTTGGATGCCCAATAGTTTCATTACACGAACCGGGAAAGTAACTTTTTTCATCGAATAGCCTTCATAATAATGGAACCTGCCTTGCATTGCCACCACCTTTTTTCCGCCCAGTTTACCTACTATTAATTTACCTGAATGTCCTTCCACCGTTGATACAGGGAAGTTTGGAATTTCAGAATATTCAATTACATTTTCTATTTCTATTTCTTTCGCCAGTCCACCAAGACCAGTTCCAAGTATAATTCCAACTTCTGGAACTAATGAAATTTTATTTTGAATATAAGCAACAGTGTGATTAATTTCCTCTAACATATTCTGAAATTTGGTTATTAAAAGCTTCTTTATCTTTGTCCTTAAAATTTATTTCTATTGGCAAATAAAATATCGGGATGTTGTTCAATAAATTAATAAAATCAGAACTTTTCAGTCGCATCCAGTCTTTTTCCGTTGTTACTATTATTTTTTTTTCAAATGCAATAGTATTAAATAAATTTAAAATATAGTCCATATCTTTTTCAGTGAATGGATGATGGTCAGCAAATTTTGCAGGAACAAACTCTTTTACTTTGCCTTTTATAAAAGCTTCAATTGATTTTGTATTTGCAATACCGGTTAATAAGAGAACAGCATTTTGTTTGGTTAAAGCCACTGTGGCATTTGTTGTTTTAATTCTTTCACCTGCCTCATTTACCGGAATTAATTCTCCATATTTTATAAAAGAAAAATAAACATTCTGATGGGACATACTCTTTATTTTACGCTTTACCAGCGCCCGCTCCTCTTCCGAAATTAGCTCTGGACATTTTGTAATAATAATAATATCTGCACGATTTGCCCCCCTTCTCCATTCTCTAAGTGTTCCGCTCGGCAAAACAAAATCATCACAATATAAATTATTGTAATCAGTCAAAAGAATTGATAGACCAGCCCTCACAGCGCGGTGCTGAAAACCATCATCCAATAAAATAACATTTAAAGGAGCAATAAGTTTCAGTAATTTATTCACCCCGTTTACCCTATTAGAATCCACAGCCACTTCCATTTCCGGAAACTTGGTTTTAAATTGCATCGGCTCATCCCCAATATCAGTTGCTTTAGTGGTATCATTTGCTAAAATAAATTCTTCCGTATTTCTTCCATATCCCCTGCTGAGAGTTGCGACTTTGAATTCTTTTTTCAACAACCGAATTAAATATTCAATATGAGGAGATTTGCCCGTTCCTCCCACCGAAAGATTTCCAACTACAATAAGCGGAATTTGGAATCGTGTGGAGGAAATAAAACCTGTATCATAAAGTTGATTTCGCAACCAGGTAATGCAACCGTAGAGAATAGAAAACGGAAAAAGCATAATTTTCAGAAACTTCATGAGGCTAAAAATACTAATTTGATGCGAGATAGGAGAGAAGGGAGGTAAAAATAGATTGGGATAGTGTAAAGAACGCGAATTGTGAATATACTAAGAGGGTAGTACATACTTAAAAGTATTAAAATAAAACACTATTAACCGACTAAAAAATAATTGAAGAGAAAACATCCTGGTGATGCTTGGTTTTGCTATAAATAAATTTTCCGACTAAAACATACCCCCTACTTTAATTAGTCAGGTTGAAAATAAATCCG
>JANYDQ010000033.1 GCA_025363555.1 Bacteroidota bacterium
GAAATCCCTTTTCATACTCCCGTACAATTTCTTTTTTATAGGCTTCACTATAATATTTTCGCGGGATACTAATCCTAAGCTTTGTTCTTTTATTTTCCATTGGTTGACTTTTTTGAGTCAACTTTTTTCAGGACGACACAAAGAACAAAAAAGTCACGCACATTCGGGACGCTACAACCCCTCACGCAGTGCTTCCCGAAGTTCGCCCTGTTTCATTCCCGTATGCGTTTCTTAATCTCTATAATGTGTGTTAGAAATCAGAATTTCTGTTTCTTTTATATATTCTTTTTAACTCTGTTTACAATCGATGCCACTGACATCGTAGCCACAAAAAACACCATTAGTTTTATGGAATCGAAAATAATTTCTTTCACTCCTCCTCCTCTTAAAAATAATTCATAAAATCCATCTAACGACCAGTTCAGCGGTGACAAAGCGCTTAGGTGGCGCATCGTTTCAGGCATCACATAAGTAGGAACCCAGATGCCCCCGATAGCAGATAATAACAACACAGATAACGAACCAGTTATAGCGCCTTGCTGCTCTGTATTTGCAATGGTGCCCATCATCACACCAAAACCGGTAGCCGCAAAAGCAGTAGCACTTGATAGAACAAGAACTCCGGGTATGCTGTTTCCCATGTCTAATACCGGTAAGCCAAGCATGGGCAGAAACACTAAACCAACCGACATCATTAATAAAAACTGAAGTAAACAAACAATTACATACACCACAATTTTGCCATTAATCAATATTAAAAACGAACTTGGCATAGTATGTAATCTAAAAACACTTCCTTCATTTTTTTCTTTTACCATACTTCCTGCCAACGGCAAGACAATAAAAAACATTGCGAATATTGTCCAGGCAGGCACATTGTGCTGAACAGCGTTAGGAACAATTTCTCCAAACCCTTTGGATGCATATATTTCGTTGTACTTTATTATTTGCGATTGCCCAAAAGCATTGTAAGGAGTTTTCTTTTTGTTAGGAATAATTTCTGCCAGTTGTTCTGCAAAAATCTTGTACATTATCTTGGTTTTAATGTTAGAAACGAACTCACGCAAGGAGCTGGTTACCGAAGTCAAAAAAGATTTTTTTGTTATCGGATCAATAAAAATGGTAATATTAACAGAGTCAGAGGAAGATGGTTTCGATTCTATATGGTTTACAGAGTCTGTGTTTAATGTTTGTTGCACCAATGTGGTTACATTATTTCGGATAGCCGCAGTTGCTCCTTTGGGAATAATAATGCCTACAAGAAATTTTCCGCCAGATACAGCCTGCTTTGCCGATTCAGCAGTAGCTGCTTTTCCATTGATGGAATCATGAAAAGAGCACAATTCGGAATTCCGCAGCCCTTGTTCAATTGCAAATCCCATTAAATCTTTATCATTATCAACAACCAAAATACTAATTCCTTTTTCATTTAACGTTTTAAAAGCAGAATCCTGGATAAGAGTCATTACAAAAATCAGAATCATTGGCATAATAAACAAACTGGAAAGTCCCACTCTGTCTCTTAACAGAATGAGCGTTTCTTTTTTTATTGCTGCTAATAATTTTTCAATCATCTCCAACTAATCTCTTAATGCTTTATTGGTTAATTTTAAAAAAACACTTTCCAGGTTGGTACAACCGGAATTATCTGTTATCAATTGTTTTGGTGTACCTTCAACAATTATTTGCCCGTTATCAATAATAGCAACCCGGGAACAAAAATGCTCGGCTTCGTCCATGTGATGAGATGTATAAATAATGGTGGTACCCGATTTATTTAATTCCTTTAAATATTCAATAATTACATTACGCGACTGAACATCAACACCAACAGTAGGTTCATCTAAAAATAATATCTTAGGGTTATGCAATACCCCGGCTATTAAGTTTACTCTTCGTTTCATCCCACCCGAATAAGTGGATATGCGTCTGTTTGCAGCGTCAGTTAATCCAAAGTTGGAAAGCCACACTTCAATTTTATTTTTCAGTGTTTTTCCTTTCAAGCCATACATATGACCATAAAAATTCAGATTTTCGCGAGCCGTGAGTGTAGGATACAGTGCAATATCCTGGGGAACAACTCCAACTATTTTTTTAATTTGATCCACATCATTATGCAAATACATCCCATCAATAATTACTTTGCCGCTTGTTGGAGGAAACAATCCACAAAGAATGGAAATGGTAGTAGTTTTACCGGCACCGTTAGGACCAAGCAAACCAAAAATTTCATTTCTTTTTATTGAAAATGAAACATCTTTAACGGCAGGTTCAAAAGCTCCTTTAAAGGTTTTAGATAAATTTTTTATGTCGATTAGGTTGTCGTTATTCATTTTATTAAAACTATGCGAAGTTAATAAAATATAGGATAACGACCTTGTAAGAGCGAGAACCCAACATAGTAGGCAGAAACTATCAATTTAATGAAAACGAGAGATGATTAGATTCTAACGATTCAATCATTTCATTATTGGGGTTCACTTTTATTTTTTTAGACGGAAGCAACAAAGAAATATTTTCTTCTGCATCAATTACTTTAAAGCGCAATAAGCAATTACGCGGTTCTGCTTCTGCATTTTCATTGATTATATTGTTTAGTTTTGTAATAAACTCTTCGTTTAAATCAGTAAGCGATACATTTACCGTAATCACTTTTGCCAGTTTATCGCGCAATTCAGAGAGTAACTGTATAGTACTTACTTTAAATTCCAGGTTATCAGCCTGTCTGAATCTCTCCTGTATTTTTCCTTTAATGTAAAGGAACAAACCAGTAACCATATACTGTTTGAATTTTACATAATCTTCTCCGAAAAAAGCAATTTCAACCGATTCTCTATAATCTTCTATAGTTATTTTTCCCCATGGATTTCCTGTCTTAGTAACACCATTGTGGACCGCAGTAACTATTCCGCCAAGCACTAATTCTTTATTTTTGTTTTCAACTAATTGTTTTGTATCACTTACGGAATGAAAACAAAAATTATCCATTTCTAATTTATAAGTATCCAGCGGATGTCCGGAAATAAAAAATCCTACCACATCTTTTTCGTTTTTTAACTGAACTAATTTGTTCCATTCTTCACAAACGGGGATTTTAGGCTCCGGCATATCCACTGATGCTTCATCTCCGAACAAAGATACCTGGGCAGAATTTACTCCGTCCTGATGAGACCCTCCGTAACGAATTATACGCTCCATAAAATTTCCGGTATCGTTTCCTTCAGTGAAAAAATAAGTAGCGCGATGAATTCCAAAAGAATCTAATCCACCCGAATAAGCAAGACTTTCAAATGTTTTTTTATTTGCAGCGCGCAAATTAATTCTTCTTACAAAATCAAAAATACTCTTGTACGAACCGTTTTCTTTCCGTTCGTTAACAATTGAAATAACTGCATTTTCTCCAACGCCTTTTATTCCGCCCATTCCAAAACGTATCTGCCCGTTTTTGTTTACGGAAAATTTATATTGACTTTCGTTCACGTCAGGACCTAAAACAGGAACACCCATGCGTTTACATTCTTCCATAAAGAAAGTGATTTTATCAATATCGCTCAAGTGATGCGTCAATACAGCTGCCATGTATTCACCGGGATAATGTGCTTTTAAGTAGGCAGTCTGAAATGCAACAAATGCATAACAGGTAGAGTGAGATTTGTTGAACGCGTATTGCGCAAACTTTTCCCAATCTGTCCATGTTTTTTCTAATTTATCTTTTGGCAATCCTTTTTCTGTAGCCCCTTCAACAAACTTACTCTTCATTTTATCAAGAGTACTTCTATCTTTTTTACCCATTGCTTTTCGCAACACATCAGCATCACCTTTTGTGAAACCTGCCAACTTTTGAGACAGTAACATTACCTGTTCCTGGTAAACGGTGATGCCATAGGTATCCTCCAAATATTCTTCCATCTCCGGTAAATCGTATGTAATAGCCTCTTTACCATTTTTACGGGCAATGAAATTGGGAATGTATTCAATTGGTCCCGGGCGATACAATGCATTCATTGCAATTAAATCAGCAAACTTATCGGGTTTCAGGTTGATTAAATGTTTTTGCATTCCGGGACTTTCAAACTGAAAAGTACCGTTAGTATCTCCTCTTTGATAAAGCTCAAATGTTTTTGCATCATCCAGTGGAATATCATCAATTACTATATCAATCCCATGGTTTTCCTTGATTAATCTTAATGCATCCCTAAGAATGGTGAGTGTTTTCAAACCAAGAAAGTCCATCTTAATTACTCCTGCATCTTCAATTACTTTACCATCGTATTGAGTAATAAATAAATCCGTTTCTTTGGATGCAGCTATCGGAACAATCTCCGTCAAATCTTTTGGTGCAATGATGATAGCCGAAGCGTGAATACCGGTACCCCTTACAGAACCTTCCAGAATTAATGCTTCCTTCAATACTCTTGCCTGCATATCATTTCCTGCAATAATAGCACGTAGCTTTTTTACATTATCAATTTCTTCCTTTGACAGATTTTCTTTTGTTTCAAGACTATCATCCCCGGATATAGGTGCTTTTATCAACCTGTTTAATTCTATACCGGGACGAGTGGGAACTAATTTGGCAAGCATATTCGAATCCTGCAAAGGCAAATCCAGGACACGGGCAACATCCTTAATACTACTCTTGGCAGCCATTGTACCGTAGGTTACAATTTGTGCTACCTGATTTTTTCCGTATTTCTCCACCACATAATCCAATACTTTTTGACGCCCTTCATCATCAAAATCAGTATCAATATCGGGCATTGTTTTTCTGTCAGGATTAAGGAAACGCTCGAACAGTAAATTATATTTTATCGGGTCTATGTTGGTAATACCAATGCAATAAGCCACTGCAGAACCGGCAGCAGAGCCACGTCCGGGTCCAATAAATACTCCAATATCTCTCCCTGCTTTTATAAAATCGGCAACAATTAAAAAGTAGCCTGCAAAACCCATTGTCTTGATTGTAAACAATTCGAACCGCAGCCGCTCTTCCACATCAGGAGTAATTTCTTTATAACGCTCTTTTGCGCCTTTGTAAGTAAGGTCAAATAAATAATCGTCTTGAGTTAGGAATCCTTGAGGCACTTGAAAATTTGGCAACATTATATCCTGCTTTAGTTTCAGAGGCTCTATCTTGTCAACTATTTCATTGGTATTATCAATCGCCTGGGGCAAATCGCTGAACAGATTTGTCATTTCAGCGGTGGTCTTAAAATAAAATTCATTATTGTAAAAAGCAAACCGTTTTCCCTTTGTAGAAACAGAATCATCATCGCCAAAATCTTTCATTGTGGGCGTACTTTGTTTTTCCCCAGTATTGATACATAATAAAATATCATGTGCATTTGAATCCTGCTGGTCCACATAATGCGAATCGTTGGAAGCAATTATTTTCACATTATACTTTTGAGCCAGTTTCAGTAATAACACATTCACCTGATTTTGTTCAGGAATATCATGGCGTTGCAACTCAACGTAATAATCTTCCCCAAAAATATCAAGCCACCATTTGAATTCTTTTTCTCCTGCGTCTTCTCCATTTTTTAAAATAATGCGAGGTACGGAAGCACCCAAACAGCAAGTGGTTGCAATTAATCCCTTATGATATTGCAAAATAAGTTCTTTATCAATTCGAGGATATTTACCATACAATCCTTCCATATAGCCCAAGGAACAAAGCTTTACAAGGTTTTTATATCCTTCCGCGTTTTTTGCCAGCAACAACTGGTGATAACGCACATCTTTATCATTTTTTGTAAATGCCCGTTTGTGGCGGTTTTCCACCACATAAAATTCACAACCCACTATAGGTTTTATTTTATTCGGATTTTCAGGAGTATTGTGTTTTCCTGCTTCAGCAACAAATTTAAAAACACCAAACATATTTCCATGGTCTGTTATCGCAATTGCCCGCATATTGTCATTCACTGCTTTTTTGTACATTGAAGAAATATCGGCAGCACCATCAAGCAATGAATATTGAGTATGTACGTGAAGATGGGAGAAGTTCATTTTATTAGTTTTTTAGTTCAATCGTTTTTTATTAGTATGAAGTTGTCAAAAGTTGATTTTTAATAACTCCCAAGGGTATCTATTAATTGTAAAA
>JANYDQ010000104.1 GCA_025363555.1 Bacteroidota bacterium
TTAGCACTGAAGTAAGCGAGACTGCGAAAGTTTGCACTGACGAACAGAAACTGGATAAGAGGCATTGCAGAGTGGATGAGGTAGCACATCATACTAAAGTCCAAAGAGTACAAAAGCTCTGTAATGTAGATTCAGCAGGAGTAAACCAAAGGAGGGCTGACTGTAAAGAAATTGTCCTGTGGACAATTTTAAGGAAGAGCCAGCTTGCAGGGATAGATTACCGAGGGAGGTCTTCACGGTTACGAGTTAGCTATGTGAAGAAGTCAGCAGAGGTCATAGTAGTTGCGCAAACGAGCCTACAAAGAGAGTAGGAGGACTCACGCAAGCAGCGAAGGACTGAATGTTAAGTTGTTTGAAATATAATAAAGAGGTTTAAACTTCGAGTTTACTAGCTTTATTTCAAAGTAAAACAAAGCTATGAATGGTGTAAAGAGCATTTGTAGTATGCTTAACAAACCGCCCTGTACGGGAACCGTACGCAGGGTGGTGTGAGAGGCGCACTCCGCTAACTAACGTTAGCGGAGCCGTCTACTCGATTATGCGTTCGGCTTTTTTTTTGTTGTCAATGGTTTTACTGTATTGTTATTTTTTTGTTTGTCATATTTTTCTTGTTGTCTGTCGTTCTTACAAAATAAATTCCTTTGGGTTGTCCACTTAAATCAATTGTTGTTTGTGGTGTTGTCGTGTTTGTTTTGTAAATAAGTTCACCAACAATATTATAGATTTCTATTTCCGATGTGATTGTGCTGTTGCTTTGTGATACAATAAACTTTCCGGTTGATGGATTTGGATAAAAATCTATTCCGCCACTTTGTTCATTTTCATACACAGCTACTGTAGATGAAGTTCCTATCTTAGCTACATACACATCTTTGCCACCGGCACTTGTTAAAGGGATACTGCCGAAGGAAAGAGTTGGGTCTTCAAAAAAACCTGCTATATAACAGCTTCCTGCCCCATCCAAAGCAATGCTTACACCCCATGCTCCATAAGATGAGCTTAGGTTTTTTGCCCAAAGCTCTGTGCCTGTTGCATCATATTTTGCAGCAAAAAAATCTCCAATAGCGGTTGTTCCTGTACTTGTATTGGTGAGTGTTGTGCTTCCAAATATAATGTTGGCATTATTATAATTACCTGTTATGTAAGCATTGCCACCCGCATCTACTGCTATGCCAAGCCCAAAATCATTTCCGTAGGAGATTGCTTGCTTAGCCCAAAGCGGATTACCCAATGCATCATATTTTGCAACTAAAACATTGCCATCGGGAATGCCTGAATTTGTCATGGTGGTAGTGCCGAAAACAATAGTGTAGCTTTTGTAATACCCGGTAATATAGCTATTTCCGCTTGCATCAATAGCTATACCTGTTCCAGCGTCTTCGTTACTTCCTCCTGCACTCTTTGCCCAAACCACATTTCCCGAAGCATCATATTTAACTATGAAAATATCTTTACTGCCGTTGCTGGTCAGTGTATCGGTATCGAAACTGGTGGTTGCCATAAAAGCTCCTGCCAGGTATGTGTTTCCTGTGGCATCCACAGCTATGCTGTTGCCGGCATCATTTGTTCCACCTGCGCTTTTTGCCCAAACTACACTACCTGCTGCATCGTATTTTACTGCAAAATATTTATAACCACCACTGGAAGAAAACGGGTTGGTTAAAGTAGTGCTTCCAAAAGCAATGCTTGAGCTATTGAAATACCCGGTAATATAACTGTTTCCTACATTATCCACTGCAATGCTATTGCTGTAATCACCACCGGGTCCACCTGCTTTTTTTGCCCATATCACATTTCCTGCTGCATTATATTTTGCTATAAACACGTCATTAAATGCAGTGCTGGTTAAGGTAATGCTGTCGAAGGTGATGGAAGGACTGTTGAAATAACCAGTGACATAACTATTTCCGGCAGCATCCACAGCTATGCTGTGCGTTTTATCATCACCTGTTCCTCCTGCACTTTTTGCCCAAACGAGATTTGCCGAAGCATCGTATTTGGCAATAAAAATATCGGTATGACTTACTGCTGTTAGTGTAGTAGTGTCAAACATTATCGAATAGGGACCGGGATTTGGGCTTGCATAAAACCCGGTTACATACGTATTGCCGGCTGCATCCACAGCAATTCCCGAAGCTTCTTCAGAAAAAATGCCTCCCCCTCTTTTTGCCCAAGCCCAGTTAGGTGCTTGCGCTTTTCCATTAAATGCAACTAAAGCTAATAGAATAATTGTGTAAAGTTTTTTCATAATATTTTTCTTTTTTGTTTTGCTTACTCTGTTCGGTTTTCAGCGTTTCCCGTTTCGTTAACACGTCCGCTAAGCTGACGCATAACGACCAGGGCTTGGCGAAGTGGCGGATTAAAAGCTCGTCTCTTCCGACCCGCGACAAAGGTAATTAAATGTTTGATACTTACAACCTGCTACGAACCCGCCATTTCCGCCAAGCTGATGTTATCCGTAGTCCCTTCTTTCGGTAATGGTTGTCGGGGTAGTGGTTTTCAGGGTATGGTTGTCGGGTTACGGTGTGTTGGCTTTCTTGCTCTTTTGCTTTTAT
>JANYDQ010000127.1 GCA_025363555.1 Bacteroidota bacterium
GGTGCAGGTTCAGGTAGTACTGCCGGCCGTTCTCGTAGAACGCGCGCGGCTGCGTGACTTATATGTTGTGGGCTTCACCCACACCCATAATTTCCCCTACACGTGTCCGGCACAAGTCACAGGCGTACCCTATTGTTCGGACGATACACTAAGCACCACTTTTGATGCATTTATTGGAAGATTTCATATAAGTTCACTTGCAAGTGGTATTGAAGAATTATCACAACAAACAGCCGACTTCCAAATTTTTCCAAATCCTGCAACTGACGAACTAAATTACCAGTTCGAGGTTAGAGATAAAGGAAAAATAAAAATAGAAGTGTATAACATAGTTGGGCAAATCGTTTACACCGAGCAAATTCAAAATGCAATTGGTACATATAAAAAACAAATAAACATTGTTAACTTTACCAACGGAATGTATTTTATAAAACTTGAATTTGAAAATGGAAGTGTTTCGAAAAAGTTTATTAAAAACTAAACATGAAAAAAATAATTAGTTCAACAATTGTTGCTCTCATTATTCCTTTCCTTAGCCCCTGCCAAAACTGGCAGGGGTTGGGAACAGGTATGAATGATGCTGTCAGATGTATGTATTCTGACACAATAACAAACACACTATACGCGGGTGGCAACTTTTCAACATCAGGCGGTATCACAACTTTAGGGATTTCACAATGGAATGGATTAAGTTGGGATTCCTTACCACATAATTTTTTTAATTGTCCTACTTGCGGAATTCCAGTATTAGATATTATTCGTTATAAAAATGAAATATACGAAGGGGGAAACGGTTTGGGAAAATGGAACGGTTCAGCTTGGGGAAATGTTGGTGGCTTTATCGGCTCGGTGTACCGTTTTTTTATTCTTAACAACGAACTCTATGTAGGTGGTATGTTCAGTAGTGCAGGTGGTGTTCCCGCTAATAGCCTTGCAAAATGGAACGATACAGTTTGGACAGATGTTCATTCTCTCCCTACTTATAACACCTCAAACCAGATTAACTCGATAATAATCTATCAGGGAGAAATGTATATTGGTGGTAATTTAGGAACAGCAAATGCAATAGTAAAATGGGATGGTACATCTTGGCAAACAGTTGCAGGCGGCATATACGGAAGTATTTCTGATATGGCAATATACAATAACGAACTCTATGTATCAGGTGCATTTACAAGGGCAAATGGCAATGCAGACAATAATATACAAAAATGGAATGGAACAAATTGGAGCAGTGTTGGAGGTGGAGTTATGGGTACAACAGCTACTAGCTGGAGTCAAATTGCTAAACTAACAGTATTCCATAATAAACTTTACGCAATAGGTTCATTTTACTACGCAGGTGGCGTACCCGCTATTTCAATTGCCTATTGGGACGGTACTAATTGGTGCGGTTTAGGAACCAATAGTATTATTACAGGGGTAGTACACAATGATTCTCTATATGTAGGCTGTGGCATACTAACAGGTACTGATACAGTGAACCACATCGCAAAATGGGTGGGTGGAAATTATGTAGATAGTTGCGGGCATATAAATGTAGGAGTTAATGAAATTGAAACAAGTGATGAAGTGAATATTTATCCGAATCCTGCCACAAATGAAATCACAATAGAAACAAAAGAAAAAGGGATTGTGAGTATATATAATGTGTTGGTAGAAATGGTTATTAAAACAGAAGAAAAGAAAATAGATGTAAGTGGTTTGGCAAAAGGAATTTATTTCATCAAGCTCGAATTTGAGAACACTTCTATTTCCAAAAAGTTTATCAAAAATTAAATCAACATAACAATGAAAAAAATAATTTATTCTACAATTATTGCTCTCATTATTCCTTTCCTAAGCCCCTGCCAAAACTGGCAGGGGTTGGGAACAGGTACTAGTATTGAAGTATACTGTCTTTATACGGACACAACAACCAATGCATTGAATGCAGGAGGACAATTTAATATAGGAGGTGTTCCCTATTTGGGTATTGCTAAATGGAATGGTATAGTTTGGGATTCTATTGGAAGCGGTTTGCCATGCTTTCCCTTATTTGATATTATCCGTTATAAAAATGAAATCTACGTTGCAGGTGGTAATGGTGGTGGTATTAATAAATGGAACGGCTCTTCATGGGTAAGTGTTGGCAGTGGGTTAAATATTATTGGAACTGTGAGTCCAATCGCTTACCATTTCTCTATATATAATAGCGAACTTTATGTAGGTGGCGGATTTGATACTGCCGGTAACGTGCCTGCTAACAGCCTTGCAAAATGGAACGACACCACCTGGACGGATGTTCACTCGTTGCCATGTTATGACATAACCCAAAATGGTATTAATTCAATTATCATGTACCAGGGAGAAATGTATGCTAGTGGTTATTTTGATGGAATAGGAAACGATATAGTAAAATGGGACGGCACAGCGTGGCAAACTGTTGGAGGTGGCATACAGGGAGTAATGGATTTGGCAGCCATATACGATATGGCAATATACAATAACGAACTTTATGTTGCAGGTACGTTTACAACATTTGAAGGGAATGTTGGAAATTTAATACAAAAATGGAATGGAACAAGCTGGAGCGATGTAGGGGGTGGTATGGAAGGCATAACACTTGGTGGGGCAGAAATTCACAAACTAATTGTATTTCATAATAAATTATATGCAATGGGTTTATTTTCCCAAGCAGGTGGCATACCTGCAAGCAATATTGCAAGTTGGGACGGAACAAATTGGTGTAGTTTGGGTAGCACATTCATTGGTGAAATTTATGGAGGTGCAGTATATAATGATACCTTATATATAGGTGGCGATTTTGCAACAATAGACGGAAATTCTTTAAATCACATCGTAAAATGGACAGGAGGAAATTATGTAGATACTTGCGGGCATATAAATGTAGGAGTTAATGAAATTGAAACAAGTGATGAAGTGAATATTTATCCTAATCCTGCAACAAATCAGTTAATAGTGAATAGTGAACAGTTATTAGTTAAAGAAATAAAAATATATAATGTACTTGGTGAAATGATTCTGAATGATCCTGAAACAAGTTCAGGACAGAATGACAAAAGCGTGAAAATAGATGTAAGTGGTTTGGCTAACGGAATGTATTTTATCAAACTCGAATTTGAGAACACTTCTATTTCCAAAAAGTTTATCAAAAATTAAATCAACATAACAATGAAAAAAATAATTTATTCTACAATTATTGCTCTCATTATTCCTTTCCTAAGCCCCTGCCAAAATTGGCAGGGCTTGGGCACTGGAATGAATGGGTATGTGTACTGTCTTTATACAGACACTATAACCAACACACTCTACGCAGGAGGACAATTTACTATAGCGGGAGGTATTACCTCTTCGGGCATTGCCAAATGGAACGGCACAGCTTGGGATTCCATCGGAAATGGTTTGCAATGCTATCCATTGGGGGATATTATCCGTTATAAAAATGAAATTTATGTTACAGGTGGTAGCGGTGAAGGCATTTATAAATGGAATGGCTCTTCCTGGGTAAATGTTGGCGGAGGGTTACATGTTATCGGAGGTGGTAACGGTTATGGAGGCCGCTTCTTTATATATAATAACGAACTATATGTAGGTGGCGCATTCGATAGTGTGGGTAATGTATATGCTAACAGTCTCGCAAAATGGAACGACACCGTTTGGACGGATGTTCACGCTTTGCCTGCTTATGACATAACCCAAAATGGTATTAATTCATTTATCATGTACCAGGGGGAAATGTATGCTGCTGGTGCTTTTGATGGAATAGGAAACGACATAGTAAAATGGGACGGCACATCCTGGCAAACCGTTGGAGGAGGCATACTCGGAATAATAGATGGGGCATGGATAACGGATATGGCAATATACAATAACGAACTTTATGTGGCAGGTTCGTTTACAAGATATGGCGGTAATGTAGGAAATTTCATACAAAAATGGAACGGCACAAATTGGAGCGATGTAGGTGGCGGTATGGCAGTCATAGGTAACCCTCAATATGGTGACCGAATTACTAAACTAATTGTATTCCATAATAAATTATATGCAATGGGTAGATTTTGGTATGCAGGCGGCATACCTGCAAACTTTATTGCAAGTTGGGACGGCACAAATTGGTGCAGTTTAGGTAGCACATTTGGTAGTCTCATTTATGCGAGTGCAGTGTATAATGACAGCTTATATATTGGTGGCAGTTTTGTAACAATAGACGGAAACACTCTATATCGCACCGCAAAATGGACAGGAGGAAATTATACAGATGGTTGCGGACATATAAATGTAGGGGTGAATGAAATTGGAAATAATGAAGAAATAAGTATTTATCCAAATCCTGCAACTAATGAAATAACAATAGAAATAAAAGAAAAGGGAAGTATAAGTATTTATAATGTGCTTGGTAAAATGATAATTGAAACAAAAGAAAAGAAAATAGATGTAAGTGGTTTTGCAAAGGGGATTTATTTTATAGAAGTAACAACAGCAAAAGGAATAGAGAGGAAGAAGTTTGTGAAGGAATAAATGAAAAATGACTTTTTATTCTTTTTAAAACTAATAACAATATTTTTGGTTGTTATTAGTTTTTTTTCTTTTGCGCCTGACGAAACGCTTTATCCTTACAGGAAAAAAAATAAGTGGGGTTATTGTGATAAGGAAAAGAAAATAATTATCAAATGTAAATACCAAGAAACCTTTCCATTTATCAATGGAATAGCAAGAGTAAAACAAAAAAACAAATACGGCTTTTTAGATTTAAAAGGTAATGTAGCCATTCTTATTATATATGAGAGTGCAAGTGATTTTAACGGAACATACGATTGTTAGTAAGGCAAAAAACCGTACTATTGCACCCGCATAAAAATAGCTTCTAAAAACAATCATTTAATTAACAAACAAAAAAACAAACAATGAAATTATTAAAACTACTATCTATTGCATTATTTACTGCGTTTGCATTCAATTCGGCAGCGCAAAGCATCACAGTTACTTCTCCTAACGGAGGAGAAATATGGGCGGGTTGTACGGTGCATTCTATTACCTGGACAGCCGCAGGCACTTCCAACTTTTATTCGGTAGATTATTCTACGAACGGGGGAACTACTTGGACATCGCTGGCAACTAACCTGAATGCTACCAATTATTCGTGGACAGTGCCAAATACTTCTTCCACTACCTGCCTGGTAAGGGTATTTGATTTTCAAAACAATACAATAGTGGACCAGAGTAACGGGGTTTTTACTATTAATGCGCCCCTGATACTTACTGCCCCCAATGGGGGAGAAAGCTGGCAGGTGGGCGGATCCACCCATAATATTACCTGGGCAGCTTCTGGCACAGGCACTTATCTTACTATTCAATATTCTACCGACTTAGGTGCAACATGGACCACCATAACTTCCAGCGCAGTAGCTACCAGCGGAACTTATGCCTGGACCATTCCCAACTTTCCATCCACACAATGCCTGGTAAAGATTTTCGACAATTCCCTGGGTTGTATGACTGATGTGAGTAATAACCTGTTTACTATTGCTGCGCCTACTCCTGTGCTTACTGTTACCGCACCTAATACAGCAGTTACTTATTATGTGGCAAACTCTTATACCATAAGCTGGACCAGCCAATACTTGAGTTCTTCGTTTGTAAAAATAGAATATTCTACCGACAACGGAGCTACCTGGATAACTGTAATTTCATCTACCAACAATACAGGTTCATATACCTGGACAGTGCCAAATACTCCATCTACGCAGTGTCTTGTAAAAGTGAGTGATGCAGGAAACCTTTCTACTTTTGATGTGAGCAATGTAAATTTCACCATTGCTTCGGCTTATGTGGTGGTTACTGCTCCTAATGGAGGTGAAAACTGGACGGGTTGCCAAAGTCAATACATACAATGGGCGAAATACGGAACGACTAATAATGTTAAACTGGAATATTCTCTGGATAACGGAACAACATGGACTATTATTACAAACAATACTTCCGGAACCAGTTACCCATGGACTATTCCAAATACACCTTCCACCACTTGTTTGGTTCGAGTTACAGATGTAGGCTTATTGGTAAGTGATGTTAGCAATGCAACATTTAATATTATTCAAAATACAGCTATCATAGTTACCTCACCCAATGGTGGTGAATCATGGCAAGTGGGAGGAGCAACTCATAATATTACCTGGACAAATACAGGGGGAGCTTCTAACTATTACAATATTTATTATTCAACAAATGGAGGAACGACCTGGACAACTATTACTTCGGGAGTTTATATTACCAGTGGTACTTACACCTGGACAATACCAAATTTTCCAAGTACTAATTGTTTGGTAAAAGTAGAAGATTATTATAACACCTGTCAGTATGATGTTAGTAATGCAGTGTTTACAATTGCTGCCCCTACTCCAACCATTACTGTTACTGCTCCTAATACAGCAGTTATTTATTATGTAGCTAATTTATATACTATCAGCTGGACATCAGCTTACCTGTCTTCTTCCTTTGTTAAAATTGATTACTCAATAGATAACGGAGCAACGTGGATAGTTATTTCTGCTTCTGCCAATAATACAGGTTCATATACATGGACAGTGCCCAATACCCCATCAACACAATGTTTAGTAAGAGTTACTGATTTTGGAAATAATGCTACCTTTGATATTAGCAATGTTAACTTTACCATTGCATCGGCTTATGTGGTGGTTACCGCGCCCAACGGAGGAGAAAGCTGGAACGGTTGTGCAAGTCAGTATATTCAATGGGCGAAATACGGAACTACTAATAATGTAAAGCTTGAATATTCTTTGGATAATGGTACTACGTGGACAGTAATTACAAACAATACTTCAGGAACCAGTTATCCATGGACAATACCCAATACCCCATCCACCACATGTTTAATTAGGGTTACAGATGTTGGTTTATTGGTAAGCGATGTAAGTAATGCTACATTTACCATCACACCAAATACCGCAATTATTGTAACTGCACCAAACGGAGGAGAATCTTGGCAAGTGGGCGGAGCTACTCAAAATATTACATGGGCGATGTCGGGAGCTTCTAATTACTATAACATTTATTATTCAACAAACGGAGGAACTACATGGACAACTATTACTTCCGGAGTTTATATTACCTCCAATGCCTATACCTGGACAATACCAAACTTTCCGAGCACTAATTGTTTAATAAAAGTAGAAGATTATTATAATAACTGCCAGTATGATATTAGTAATGCTGTTTTTACCATACTTGCTCCTACTCCGGTGATTACCGTAACTGCTCCTAATACTGCGGTTACCTATTATGTAAACAACATCTATACTATTACCTGGACTTCCGCTTATTTAAGTTCTTCTTTTGTTGCGCTTGATTATTCAACTAATAACGGTGCAACATGGATTAGCATAACTTCTGCCTATAACAATACAGGAAATTATGCCTGGACAGTGCCAAATACGCCATCCACACAATGTTTGGTAAGAGTTAGCGATTATGGTAATGCCGCTACCTACGATGTAAGCAATGTAGATTTTACAATTGCTGCTGCTTATGTGGTGGTAACTGCTCCTAACGGAGGGGAGAACTGGTCTGGTTGCTCTTCTCAGTATATACAATGGGCAAAATACGGAACTACAAATAATGTAAAACTTGAATATTCATTAGATAATGGTACTACCTGGTTAGTAATTACGAACAATACTTCAGGAACTTCCTATCCATGGTCAATACCAAATACACCATCAACTACTTGCCTTGTAAGAGTTACCGATGTTGGTTTATTAGTAAGTGATGTTAGCAACGCTGTATTTACTATTTCGGCAAATCTTTCAATTATTGTCTCCTCACCAAACGGAGGTGAAGTTTGGCAGGTTGGGGGAACTACCCATAATATTACATGGGCGCAGGTAGGTGCTTCTAACTATTATAATATTTATTACTCCACTAACAGTGGAACCACCTGGACAACTATTACCTCGGGTGTTTACATTACATCCAATTCTTATACGTGGACTATTCCAAACACTCCAAGTACAAATTGTTTGGTGAAAGTGGAAGATTATTACAATACCTGCCAGTTTGATGTGAGTAACGCAGTTTTTACAATACTTGCCCCTACACCGGTACTTACGGTAACTTCTCCTAATACAGCAGTTACTTATTATGTAGCTAATTTATACAACATCAGTTGGACAAGCGCTTATCTTTCTTCTTCTTTTGTTAAAATAGAATATTCAACCGATAATGGCACTACCTGGATTATTATATCAGGTTCTACAAGCAACACAGGTTCTTATACCTGGACAGTACCAAATACTCCTTCTACCACTTGTTTGGTAAGGGTAAGCGATTTGGGTAACCTTGCCACAAATGACGTGAGCAATGTGGACTTTACCATTGCTGCTGCTTATGTGCAGGTAACCGCCCCTAACGGTGGAGAAAGCTGGAACGGTTGTGCAAGTCAGTATATTCAATGGGCGAAATACGGAACAACGAATAACGTAAAACTCGAATATTCATTGGATAATGGTACCACCTGGATAGTTATTACTAACAATACATCGGGAACAAGTTACCCATGGACTATTCCTAATACCCCTTCCACTACGTGTTTAATTCGAGTAACTGACGTTGGTTTATTAGTAAGTGATGTTAGTAATGCTGTGTTTACAATTACACAAAACCTTGCCATTATTGTTACCGCTCCAAATGGAGGCGAATCATGGCAGGTTGGCGGAGCAACTCATAACATTACGTGGGCTATGTCGGGTGCTTCCAATTATTACAATATTTATTATTCTACTAATGGTGGTGCCACTTGGAACACTATTACTTCCGGAGTATATATTACTTCCAATTCTTATAACTGGACTATTCCAAATGCGCCAAGTACCAACTGTTTGATAAAAGTAGAAGATTATTATAATACCTGCCAGTTTGATGTGAGCAATGCAGTATTTACTATACTTGCTCCCACTCCTGTAATTACTGTAACTGCCCCTAATACAGCAGTTACGTATTATGTAAACAACAGCTATAATATTTCGTGGACTTCAGCTTACTTAAGTTCTTCCTTTGTAAAAATAGAATATTCAACTGATAACGGAACAACATGGATAACCATTACAAGTTCGGTAAGTAATACCGGTTCTTACACCTGGTTAGTTCCAAATACTCCATCATTATATTGCCTTGTTAGAGTAAGTGATTATGGTAACAATTTAACGAATGATGTAAGCAATGTTAATTTCATTATCTCTGCTCCTACTATAACCGTTCTTACACCAAATGGCGGAGAAAACTGGACAGGATGCTCCAGTCAATCTATACAATGGACTAAATTAGGAACTTCGAATAATGACAAAATAGAAATTTCTTACGATGGAGGAACCACATGGAATACTATTATTTCAAGCACTTCAGGCACATCATATACCTGGACCGTCCCAAACACTCCTTATAATAACTGCTTAATACGTGTTACCGATGTTTCATTGCCTGCAACTACAGATGTTAGCAATGCAGCATTTCATATTATTCAAAATATTACAATTATAGTCAACTCCCCAAATGGTGGTGAAGTATGGCAAGTGGGTGCCGGAACACATAACATTACATGGGCTGCTACCAACGCAGTTTCTAATTACTGGAATATTGATTATTCAACAGATGGTGGCTCTACCTGGAATGCCATTACTTCTGGTGTTTATATTACTGGCAGCTATGCCTACACATGGACAATACCAAATACACCAAGTGTGAATTGTAAGGTTAGAGTGAGCGATTATTATAATACCTGCCAAACCGATATGAGTGATGCCGTATTTACCATCCTTGCTCCTACTCCTATTATAACGGTAACTTATCCAAATACTGCTACTACACTTTATGTGGGCTCTTCTTATAACATAACCTGGACAAGTGCATATTTATGTTCAACGTTTGTAAGAATAGAATATTCTACTGATAACGGTGCTACCTGGACAGTAATTATTTCGGCTACTAATAATACAGGTGCTTATGCCTGGACAGTGCCAAATACTATTTCATCCACTTGTTTGATTAAAGTTACTGATTTTGGTTGTACTTCTACTTATGATGTGAGCAATCTTGATTTTGCAATTAATCCTGCAATCATTGTTACCGCACCAAATGGCGGGGAGGTTTTGAATAGCTGTACTACTTCCAGTATCAACTGGACAGCGGGAGGCTGCTCGGGGTATTACAGTATAGATTATTCAACAAACGGAGGAACTACCTGGACATCCGTAATAAATTATTACAATGCTGCCACAACGGGAAACTGCTCTTATACCTGGACAAGCGTACCGAATGTTCCTTCTAATAATTGTTTAGTAAGAGTTACTGATTATTACGCTGCGGGTAAAACAGATTTAAGCAATTCAGTATTTACAATAGCACCAGCCATTACTGTTACTCAACCTAATTTCGGAGGTAGCTTTACAGTTGGTTCTGTATTAAATATTAACTGGACTTCTTCGGGAGTTTCCAATTACTATAACATAGATTATTCAATTAATGGCGGAGGTACATGGACCAGTATAGTATTTAATTCCTTAATTGCAACCAATACTTATGCATGGACAGTACCTAATGCACCAAGTACTAATTGTTTGATAAGAGTTACAGATAATGTAAATAATTGCAAAACTGATTTAAGCGATGTAGCATTTACTATTACATCTGCTGTAGCTCCAATAACTGTTACAGCTCCTAATGGTGGACAAAACTGGGCTTCCTGCTCTGCTCAAACCATTACATGGAACGCCACAGGAACATCAGGTAACTATAACTTGGATTATTCAATCAATGGAGGTACTACCTGGGTTTCCATTATAACAAATTATGCTGCCGCAGGTAGTTCATGTTCTTATTCCTGGACAGTTCCAAATTCCATTTCAACAAGTTGTTTGGTTAGAGTAACTGATTACAGTGTTAACACTCGTACCGATATAAGCAATGCGGCTTTCACTATTTCAACCAGTGTACCCGTTTTAGCTTCCGGTGGAACTACTATGTGTTCCGGTTCTACTGCATCATTAACTGCAAGTGGTGCTGCTTCTTATGCCTGGCTACCATCAGGAACTTTGACTAATGCCAGTATCTCTAATCCGGTGGCTAATCCAACAACAACTACAACGTACACAGTAACAGGAACTATTGGCAGTTGTACCAATACTGCTACTGTTACTGTTGTTGTAAATCCTATTCCAAACATTACTGCTACTCCAAGTGCACCGTCTATTTGTTCAGGAGGAACAGTAAATTTTATAGCAAATGGAGCAACTGCATATAGTTGGTTACCTTCAACAGGATTGAGTTCAACATCAATTTATAACCCTGTTGCTAATCCAACTACCACTACCACTTATACTGTAACAGGTAACAGCAATGGTTGTTCGAATACGGCTACCGCCACAGTTACTGTTACTTCAATACCTACTGTAAACGCAACGAGTGGTTCAAGCCCGATATGTGCTGGTTCTTCTACCACATTAACTGCATCAGGAGCTACTACTTATAGCTGGACTCCATCAACAGGATTAAGCAGTACAACAATTGCAAATCCAACCGCTAATCCTTCTACCACCACTACTTATACAGTAACGGGAACAACCAATGGTTGCTCTGCCACCTCATCTCTAACTTTAGGTGTAAATGCAGCCCCTACTCTATCAGCATCCGGTGGTGGAAATATCTGCACAGGAAGTTCAGCTAATCTTACTGCAACAGGAGCTTCAACTTATAGTTGGTTACCTACAACAGGATTGAGTAATTCGGCCATTTCTAACCCTGTGGCAAGTCCTTCTTCCACAACCACCTATACTGTTACCGGTTCAAACGGAACTTGTTCAAATACACAAACTGTTACTGTTTCCGTCATAGCTATTCCGGTCGTTTCAATTACAGGAAATACCACAATATGTGGGGGAACAAGCACTTCACTTATTGCTTCCGGAGCTACCACTTATACTTGGTCGCCTGCCACGGGGTTGAGCAGTACTATTGTTGCCAATCCAACAGCTTACCCTTCTGCAACCACCACTTACACCATTACAGGAAGTACAAGTGGTTGTTCGGGAAGTAATACCGTTACCGTAAACATTACCTCTGCTCCCACTGTTTCTGTAACTGGTGCAGGAAGCATTTGTGCAGGAAGTTCCACTAATTTAGCAGCTTCTGGTGCAAATAGTTACACTTGGTTACCTGCTACAGGTTTAAGTAACGCCTCTATTGCTAATCCGGTGGCAACACCTGCCTCCACAACTACTTATACTGTAACAGGTACTAATGGTTGCACGGGAACAGCAACTGCATTAGTAACTGTTATTCCTATTCCAGCAGTTTCAGTAAGCGGAACGAGTACTATTTGTAATGGCAGTTCTACTGTTCTTACTGCAAATGGTGCAACCAGCTACACGTGGTTACCGGCAGGAACATTAAGCAATGCTTCTGTTTCTAATCCTACTGCTTCACCAACTTCAACTACCACATATACCGTAACAGGAAGTACGGGAAGCTGTAGTAGTACAGCAACTTATATGGTAACAGTTAATCCGATTCCATCTGTTGCATCTTCTTTTGATGTAACTATTTGTGCGGGAACATCCACTGCTTTATCTTCAAGCGGGGCAACAACTTATAGTTGGTCGCCTTCAACCGGGTTAAGCAATCCGAATATTTCTAACCCTGTTGCTAATCCATCTTCAACCACCAGCTATACTGTTACAGGAACATCATCAGGCTGCTCTAATACAGCTACTACAACGGTAACTGTAACACCATTACCTGTTATAAATATTACAGGTGGTGCTACTATTTGTAATGGAGCCAGCACCAACCTCCAGGCGAGCGGTGCAACTACCTTTAGCTGGTTACCTGCTACCGGTTTAAGTGCGACAAATATTTATAACCCAATTGCAACTCCTGCTTCAACCACTACTTATACAGTAACAGGGACAACAAGTGGCTGTTCAAGTACACAAACTGTTACGGTTACTGTAATTCCATTACCAACTATTACGGTAACAGGAAATACAACATTATGTACCGGAACAAGCACCACTCTTACAGCAAGTGGAGCAACTTCGTTTAGTTGGTCACCTTCCACCGGATTAAGCAATCCAAATATTGCCAACCCGGTTGCAAACCCAACTTCTACAATTACATATACAGTAACCGGAACTACAGGTTCTTGTTCAAATACTACCACTGTAATAGTTAGTGTATATCCTGTTCCGGTAGTTGCTTTAACAGGAGGTACGACTATTTGTTCAGGAACATCTACTTCGTTATCGGCAAGTGGTGCTGCATCTTATAGCTGGAGTCCGGCTACAGGATTAAGCAGTGCATCTTCTGCTAACCCAACTGCATCACCTGCAACTACTACTACCTATACGGTTACCGGAACTTCCGGTTCCTGTTCAGATACTGCACAAGTAACAGTATTTGTAAATGCAACTCCATCTGTTTCGGTTTCAGGAACAACAAGTATTTGTGCAGGTGGAAATACAACACTTACTGCAAGTGGTGCTGCTTCTTATAGTTGGAGCCCCGGAACAGGATTAAGTTCAACTATGATAGCAAACCCCGTGGCTGCCCCGGTTTCAACAACTACTTATATTGTAACGGGAACAACAAACGGTTGCAGTAATAATGCGACTGTGATTGTTACAGTTAACCCAATACCAACCGTATCTGCTACAGGAGATGCCACCATTTGTTCAGGAATAAGTACTCCTATAAATGCAAGCGGTGCAACTACTTATGCGTGGTTACCTTCAACAGGATTAAGCAACGCGTCTATTGCAAGTCCTTCAGCTTCGCCAAATGCAACTACTACTTATACAGTTACAGGAACTTCTTTAGGCTGTTCAGCAACTGCAAACGTAACTATTACGGTGAATGCTTCACCTGCGGCAAGTGCCGGAAGTAACGTAAACATTTGTACAGGCTCTAATACTACCTTAAATGCAACTGGAGGAACAACATACAGCTGGAGTCCAACCACAGGATTAAGTAATTCGTTTATAGCAAACCCGGTAGCCAGTCCTTCGTCAACCACCACTTATGTGGTAACGGTAGGAAACGGAACAAGTTGTACATCTAATGCTTCTGTAATTGTTACGGTTACCCCTACTCCTGTAATAACTATTACGGGAAATACTACCATTTGTTCAGGAGTTGGAACCACATTAACAGCAAATGGTGCTACTTCATTCAGTTGGACACCAACAACAGGATTGAGTAATCCGAACATTGCCAACCCGGTGGCTAACCCTGCCGCAACAACAACTTATACAGTAACCGGAACAACTTCAGGTTGTTCGGGAACACAAACGGTTACAGTAGTAGTAAATCCTTCTCCGACAGCAAGTGCCGGTTCTCCGGTTACTATTTGTTCGGGAACATCAACACAATTGACTGCTACCGGAGGAACAAGCTATACATGGTTACCGGCAACAGGTTTATCAGCAACAAATATTGCTAACCCAATGGCTAACCCAACCATAACTACCACCTACACAGTTAGTGTTTCAAATGGTACATGTTCATCAACAGCATCTGTTTTAGTAACAGTAAATGCTTCCCCGGTGGCGAATGCAGGCTCTAACGTAACAATTGCCTGTGGTGGTTCTACTAACTTATCAGCAAGTGGCGGAACTACTTATTCGTGGAGCCCTGCAACAGGTTTGAGTAATGCAAATATTGCCAACCCGGTTTGTACACCTCCTTATACTATCACCTATACTGTAACTGTTTCAAACGGTTCGTGTTCTTCCACTGCTACTGTAACTGTAACCACAGGTACACTGACCGCTAATGCAGGACCTGACGCCACCATTTGTACAGGAAGCAATACTACTTTAGCCGGTTCGGTAACAGGTGGAGGAAGTGCCTGGACTAATCTTCATACTTCTATGGCATTTACACAAAATGCAGGAACTTATACTTCAATAGTTGGAGGTACAGTATTCTTAAACGGTTCATCTGCTTCTATGGACGATGTAGTTTCTACTGCCATAACTATTCCTTCGTTTACATTTAATAATACTGCATATACAAGCCTTTATATTTCAACCAATGGTATTGTTACTTTTGGCAGTGCACCTGTTGCAATAGCTACCCCAATCTCGGGTACAGATGCGTATTCAGGATGTATTGCAGCATTTGGAATGGATTTGAATAAGTCAACCACAGGTGGAACACCTGAAATAAGGTATCAGCAAATAGCAAATGAGTTTGTGATTCAATGGCAGGATATGGGAAGATATTCTACTTCTACCACTACTTTGGACAGATTCAGTTTCCAAATAAGACTTAATACTTCTACTAATCAAATTAAAGTGGTTTATTCTGCGGTTTCTTTATTAGGAGCTGCTGCGGTATATCCTGAAGTTGGTTTAAGAGGTATTGACAACACTTTTGCAACCAATGTAAACAACAGAAGCATCATTTCAAGCACTGGTCCTTGGGTTAATTCAACCGCAGGTACTATAAATACAAGCAACTGTTATTTCAATAGTGCTGTAGCTTCTACTATTCCTGCGGCAGGAACAACCTTTATATGGACTCCTCAAACGGCAGCTACTACCTACTCATGGGCACCAAGTACCGGTTTGAGTTCTACTGCTATCTTAAACCCTGTTGCTAATCCTACAACAACTACTACTTATACATTAACTGCAACCAGCGGAACCTGTACTTCGGTGGATATGGTTACTATAACCGTTGGCGGAAGTGTGGCTAATGCAGGTTCAGATGTTTCTATCTGTTCAGGTAACAGCACCCAGCTGTCAGCAACTGGTGCTTCCTCCTTTGCATGGTCGCCTGCAACCGGACTTTCTTCCACTACTATTGCTAACCCGATTGCTAA
>JANYDQ010000132.1 GCA_025363555.1 Bacteroidota bacterium
TGCATTTTCTGAAGATGAAACCAATATCCTCATTGAAGCTGTTATACATAAATCAAGAATAAAAGATTAACCAATCATCCTGCCCCGTTCAGCATAGCTTCCCGCAACGGTCGCTTTCACTCGGCTTGCAGCCGAAATAAAAACACAACAAAAAAAGCGGAGAAAAACATCTTCGCTTTTTTTTGATTTTAAAAGGAAAAGAAAAAGGAAGTATCTTTGTAAAAAAAATAATAAAATGGAACTTAAAATAAATGTAGCAATTTCCGAATTTCTGAATTTGATAAAAATGTTGCCTGTTTCTGAAAAGAAAAAAATAAAACAGGAGATAGAAAACGAATTATCATCTGACAAAAAACAGGGTAGCAGAAAATTAGAAGAACTCTTAAAAAATGGACCTACATTAACGGATAAAGAATTATCTAATTTTGAAACTGTAAATAAATCGTTTGATAAGTGGACAAAAAAACTATCTGTGTAGATACTTCTGTATTTATAGATTATTTTCGTAATTCAGCAAAGGGAGATACCTTATTAGCAAAGTTAGCTAAAGAATATACTATTGTAATTACGGCAGTAACCAATTTTGAAATAAAGGTGGGAGTAAATAAAACAACAGAAAAATTTTGGAATGAGGTTTTAAAAAATATTACTGTATTGCCTTTCGGAGAAGTAGAAAGCGAACTGGCTGTGGGGATTTTCAAACAATTGAAAAAAGAAAATAAAATCATTGGGATTCAAGACATCTTTATTTCGGCTTGCTGTTTAAGAAATCATCTTCCTTTAGCTACTTTAAATGTAAAGCATTTTGAAAGAATTGACAAACTAAAAATTATTAAGATAAGCTGATAACATACCCCCGTTGGGCATAGTGTCCCGCTACGTCCGGTTTAACAAGGCATCTTTCCCCGTTCAGCGTAGTGTCTCGCTACGTTATCTTTAACTCGACTTCCAGCCGCATAACAAAAACCTTTAAATATGTTTTACTTAACACAAAAAAAGCGGAGAAAAAACTTCTCCGCTTTTTTTAGTTCTTAAACATTTTAAGTAATTGCGCCAATGTTGATTTCAAATCTTTCCGGCTTATTATTTTATCAAGAAAGCCATGTTCCAATACAAATTCAGAAGTTTGAAAACCTTTAGGCAAGTCCTTTCCTATTGTTTCTTTAACCACACGAGGTCCTGCAAAACCTATCAATGCACCTGGTTCGGCAATGTTTAAATCGCCAAGCATGGCATAAGAGGCGGTTACCCCACCGGTAGTAGGGTCGGTAAGATATGATATATAAGGAATCTTTGCTTCGTTCATTAACGATAGCTTGGCTGCAGTTTTTGCCATTTGCATTAAAGAGAAAGCGGCTTCCATCATTCGTGCGCCACCTGACTTGGAAATAATCATTAATGGAATTTTTTTGTCTAAACAATAATCTATTGCTCTTGCAATTTTTTCTCCCACCACAGAACCCATAGAACCGCCTATAAAAGTAAAGTCCATACAAGCTACTACCAAATCTTCGCCATCCACTTTGCCATGTGCGCTTCTCAACGCATCTTTCAGGTTTGTTTTATTTACAGTGTCCACCAACCGGTCGGTATATTTTTTTGTGTCAGTAAAGTTTAGCGGGTCGGCAGCGACCATGTTAGGATTTAATTCGGTAAATTCATTATCATCAAAAATAATTTCGAAATATTCTTTTGAACCTATTTTATCGTGATATTGACAATGCGTACAAACGTAGTTATTAAGTATATGTTCGTTTGTATGCGTTATTTTTTTGCACGAAGGGCATTTATACCACAATCCTTCTGGAGTTTCTTTTTTCTCTTTGGTGGAAGTGTTTATTCCTTTTGCTATACGGTTGAACCAGCTCATTTTTATTTAGTTAATAGTGAATAGCGAATAGTAAATAGGGGCGCGTACTTAAACTGTTGCCTATTACCTATTGGCTATTGCCTAATTTTTTAAGCAATTGTTATTGTTTTATCAAGATAAACTTCCTGAATGGTGTGTAATAATTCTACTCCTTCTTTAAAAGGTTTTTGAAATGCTTTTCTTCCTGAAATTAATCCTTGTCCTCCGGCACGTTTGTTTATAACTGCTGTTGCTACTGCTTCTGCCAAATCGCCTGCTCCTTTCGATTCTCCTCCCGAATTGATTAATCCAAATCTGCCCATGTAACAATTGGCTACCTGGTAGCGGCATAAATCTATGGGGTGGTCGGTGGTGAGTTGTGAATATACCAGCGGACTTGTTTTTCCAAACTTTATGGCGTTGTATCCCCCATTTTTATCTGAAAGTTTTTGTTTAATAATATCTGCCTGTATGGTTACTCCCAAATGGTTTGCTTGTGAAGATAAATCGGTGGCGGTGTTATAATCCACTCCGTCTTTTTTAAAAGCGTTGTTTCGGGTATAGCACCAAAGTACGGTTGCCATTCCTAATTCGTGTGCTCTGTCAAATGCTTTTGCAACTTCCACAATTTGCCTGGAAGATTCGGGCGAGCCGAAATAAATAGTAGCTCCTACTGCTACTGCGCCCATGTTCCAGGCATTTTCGATGGTTCCGAACATTATCTGGTCAAATTTATCAGGATAAGTTAAAAACTCGTTGTGGTTTATTTTTACTATAAAAGGTATTTTATGTGCATATTTTCTTGAAACCGATGCCAGCACTCCATAAGTAGAGGCTACTGCGTTGCATCCTCCGGCTATTGCCAGTTTTACAATATTTTCGGAATCGAAATACATAGGGTTAGGGGCAAACGATGCACCTGCGCTGTGCTCCACTCCCTGGTCCACAGGCAGGATAGACATGTATCCTTTTCCTTTCAAATTGCCATGATTGTATAATTGGTTCATGCTTCGCAACACCTGGTTGTTGCGGTTGGTATCGGTGAAAATACGCGATACAAAATCTTTTCCCGGAAGGTGAATTTGTTTTTTGGTAATGGTTTTACATTCGTGGTTTAAAAGACTATCGGCTTGCGCTCCTAATAGTTCTGTTATTTTACTATCTGCCATGTGTTAGTTTCGTTGATTTATTAGTTCAATTTTTCATTTGGGACGGCAAATCTACTAAATTTTAGTTAAATGAGGTTTTGGAATGAAGAATTGTTTGTTGGAAAGAAAAATAGACCGGTATAGTTTTTTTAGGCGCTTCGCTTTAGGAAGTCCGGTATGTTAAGCACTTTGTGTGCCTCCGGCAGTGGGTGTGTCTTCGGCCCGTTTTTTTTGTCCCTGCCTATTTTTCCCTTTCCTGTTCATTCATTCTATTTTTCCTGATTGGGGTGTGGTCGTATTGTTATACTTTTCTGCTCCCTGTATATACTTTCTTCCACAAACTATTTGCGGAATTGCTCCCGGCATATCCTTTCTTCCACAAACTATTTGCGGAATTGCTCCCGGCATATCCTTTGTTCCAGAAACTATTTGCGGAATTGGTCCCGGTATATACTTTCTTCTACAAAGTATATACTTTGTTGCGCAAAGTATATACGGAATTGCTCTCCTTTTTAGACTTTTAACATTCATCATGCTTATTTTCAGCTAATTACTGTTTTCTTGTAAAAAAGCTCTGTTTATTTAGAAAGTTTAGAAATTTACCGGCATCGTGCCGAAACAAAAAATAAACTTCCCCTTTTTGTCATAGAATTAACCAACAATTCACCGATTCTGGCAAGGGAAAAATGGAATGAATGAACAGGAAAGGGAAAAATAAGCAGGGACGAAAAAAAACGGGCCGATGACACACCGACTGCCGGAGGCGCACAAAGTGCTTAACATAGCGGACTTCCTAAAGCGAAGCGCCTAAAAAAGACTATAGCCCTTAATGCCCCTGTTCTTAGAATGAAGCAGAGGGGCAGTTGGAGAGACACGCAATGTTTTTTATTTATATCTTTACAGCGAATTTAATTTTGAAACATGAAAACTGTAACACTTTTTTTGGGCATTATGCTCTTTTGTATGAGCGCATTAGCGCAAAACGATACTTCTGGCACAGACGCTGTGTTTTTGGTAGTTGAAAAAATGCCTGAATTTCCGGGGGGTAATAATGGTATGTTTAAATTTATCAGTGAAAATGTGGTGTATCCTGAATACGAAAAGATTCATCATATTTCGGGAACTTGTTATGTTTCCTTTATTGTTGAAAAAGATGGGAGCGTAACGGATAGCAAGGTAATAAGAGGTGTGGGTAATGGTTTGGGGTGTGACCAGGAAGCCCTTCGGGTAATGAAGCTGATGCCCAACTGGTCTCCGGGAATTCAAAATGGAAGACCCGTGAGAACACGGTTTAATCTCCCCATGAAATTTACCTTAAGAGAACCGAAGTAAAATAAAAAAAAGTATCTGTTAATTATAGTTGCCGGGCGCCTCCCCCCTACCCTACTTGGTTATATGTTTTAGCGAAAAGCTAAATCCATGAGCACACATACTGCAAACAAAACGGATGCAATACCGTTGGTGGTAAAAAAAGCAATATTAACTTTGCTTAAATCGGTGGGTTTTACAATGGAATGCTGGTAAATAAGCAAGCTGACAAACAAGGTGGCACCTATCCAGTACCACAGGTTGAAGTGAGCATACCAACCTGCATATAGAATAAAGGAAGTGCTGATGATGTGCAATAAGTCAGAAAATAGTAATGCTCTTCGTTTCCCCAGCCAAACAGGAATTGATTTCAGGTTTTTTGATTTATCAAACTCTTCGTCCTGCAAGGCATAAATAATATCGAAACCGGAAACCCAAAACAGAACCGCAAAGGAAAAAAACAAAGGCAGCCAGCTGAATTTACCGGTAACGGCAAGGTAAGCACCAATAGGTGCAAGGGATAAACCAATTCCTAAAATTAAATGGCAAAGTGCTGTGAACCGTTTGGTTATACTGTATCCCAGAACAACAAGCAGGGCTACCGGAGATAAATAAAAACAAAGCGAGTTGATAAAATAAGTGGTGGCAACAAACAGTAAGCACAAAATGATTACAAAAAGAAGCGCATTACCAGGTTTTATTATTCCTGCCGGTATTTCGCGAACAACAGTTCGGGAATTTTGTTCATCGTATTTCCTGTCTATATAACGATTGAAAGCCATGGCTGCGGTTCGGGCAAATACCATACACAGAATAACAAAGGCAAATAATTTAATATCGAACTTGGCATCGGTATAAGTAATTGCTAAAAAATAACCAATAACTGCAAATGGTAAGGCAAATAAGGTATGACTGAATTTTACTAATGATAAGTAATCAGAAATTGTTTTGGAAGGTGAAGACATTGGTAATGAAAAAATGTTTTTTTAATGACGACTGAAATTAGCTATTAAAATTATTAAGACCGGAACGGAACTTAAAAGAATGCCAATGATTCCGGGAGAAAATTTTTGGTTACTGTCTGGGTAACGAAAAATAATATATATATAAGCGGTAGAACATATCATCCCTGCAAAACCGGCAAGCAAGGCAAAGAAAATTCCCTTGGGATATAAACAGATAAGAGCAGCACAAGTGCCAAACAAAACAGATAAGATACCGAGTACTTTTAAGGTTCTATTCACACTTAAAAATTATAAAATAACCAATTTCTTCGTTGCTGTTTTTTTGCCGTTCACCAAAAGGTTACAGAAATAAACTCCCGAAGGAAGCGTGGAGTTCAACTGAACAGTAGAACCTGTTACATTCATTAATTTTATAAGTTCTCCAAGAGTATTGTAAATTTTAAATTCCATTTTATCTTTTGCTTTATAATCGGCAATAGAAATGGTTATTGCATTTCCCTCATAAGACGGATTCGGATAAATAATAATTGTATTAGAATTGGCAGAGGATAATTCATTAATCCCGTTAGTGCTGCAACCGGTTAAAGCAGTAAAGGCATTAGCTTTTCCATATCCATAGGTATTGTTTGGCACTGCGCCCGTGAATGCGTCCACGGTGGTACAATTATCAATTGCCGCTCTCACCTGTGCAGCAGTAGCGTTAGGATTTTTTTGTAAATACAATGCTGCAATGCCTGCTACTGATGGAGATGAAGCAGAAGTTCCCCCGTCACGAACGTGCAGGCTGTCCACCGTTAAGTTATCAGTACAACAAGCGGCAACAGAGCGGTAATAAGACATGGGTATAGCAGCAATAGTCATATCTCCGGGAGAAACAACATCCGGTTTAGTACGTCCGTCTCTTGTGGGTCCAAGGCTGGAAGAAGCGTCAATTCGTCCGGGAACTTTTGAAACATCCGTATAAGGAATATTTCCGCAGGAAAGATAACTTCTGCGGTTGGTATAATTTCCAACAGTAATAACATTGTCCAGGCATTGAAAACTGGTACAAACGGTTTTGTTTACATCGGGAAATTTATAGGCAGAACTATCTGGCATTGAAGCCAGTGAAGGCAAAGGAGCACCAACCATTCCATAATTCCAGGAATCGAATTTTCCAGAACCAGTAACAATTAAACGCCAGTTGTAATCAACAGAATCGGGGAGAATAATAAATTCCATTTTATAAGTACCTGTATAGGGCTGGTTAGCTCTGAACTGTATGAGACCTATCCGGTGTCCCGCATTATATAAGGTATCATTTCTTAAAGTACCTAAAGGAAGCATGGTCGAAAAATGAATCTTTCCCCTGAAAGAATGGTATGGGCTAACCTGGTCAGCTCCGATGGAGAAATTAAGATTGGTCATATCGGCAATGCTACCGTACATTTGGATATCAATAACGTTTCCGGCTGCCGGAGGGTAAAACATAGTGAAATTAGTATCGGTGGGAGTAACAGTATATCCAAGGTGAATAGGATTGGAACCATCGTTTCCGGCAGCAGCTACCAGCGCCCGACCATTGTGAGCATTCATTACATTATTAATCATTTGTGCTTCCAAATCTTTTCCATCGTGAGAAGCATAAGTAGAACTTACACCACCTACTTGCCCGCCCAAACTGATATTAATAACACAGGGTTTTCCCATAGACAGCGCTTTGGCATAAATATAATTGACTCCATCAATAAAAGAAAACGGGTCAGTTCCGCACCAGCTCATCGCCACCATAATTATATCTGCCTTGGGTGCAACGCCTTTATATGAATTAGAAGCTAAACCGTTTCCAACCGCGACACCCGCAGTGTGGGTTCCGTGACCAGGGTAGCCAGCGCAATTATTGACATCATCGGAAGCCGAAGCCAATCCATTATCAATATCCGTATTTGTAAATTCTTTTCCATAAGAGTAACCCGAAGGAGGGTTTCCGGTAAGGTTATGGTCCCACAAAAACTTAACACGGCTATGACCTAAGCTATCCTGGAAATCAGGATGTTTAAAATCAATACCGGTATCAATGAAACCCACTACAACACCTGTGCCGTCATAACCTTGCGTGAGAGGTGCTTGTCCGCTATGAACAGGAGTAACATTATTGTTTTTCAGCATGGTATCATTTAAAGGACGGGCATTTCGGGTAGGGATTTCCAAACGCTCCACCGCTTTGTTGGTAATTATATTATCAATTCCGGAAAGTGATAAGGTAACTTTAGAAATATCTCCGGCAGAATATTGAAACTTGCCTCCCTGTGCTTCTACCAGTTGTTTAATTGCTTCCACATTTCCCTGTATCAACACATCAACAGAAGGGTTTTTTAGTAATTCCTTTTGATGAGCAATTTTATCTAAGGTAAATTGGGAGAAACTTTGTGCTATTCCAGATGATAGCATGGTATAGCAAATGATTATTGTTAGTATTATATTTTTCATTTTAAAATATATAGATTGTTAGGTATGGTCAAAGATAAGAGATATTATTTTACCAACGTTATAAAATTATTGCGAAATTTACCACGACTAATTTTAAAAATGAATCATACAATCCTTGATAATCCTAATTTTTCCATTGCCTCGCATTTTCCTAACTGTGTGTCAAAATTTTCTGCCCGTAAAGCACTCTTTATAAACGACACCTATTTTACCTATAATGAATTATGGGAAATAGTTTTATCCGTTTACAATAAAATACCAGTCCACAAAACATTTCAGTCCATCGGGGTTTATTGTAATGACGATGCAACAACCTATGCAAGCAGCATTGCAATAGGTTTATACGGTGCAGCTTATGTTCCCTTAAACAATAAATTTCCCGTTGCAAGAAATAAAAACATTGTTCGTCAATGTGAGTTAGAATTGATACTTTCTTCTGTGGCAAATGAAAACCTGGAGGAAATGAAAGGCGCGGCTGAAATAGTAATTACAGCTGATAACAAAAAAAACAATAAAGTTGTTCGACCGGATTTTCAAAAGGTAAACCAACCCTACTCCTGCATTTTATTTACATCAGGCACCACAGGAGAGCCGAAGGGAGTGCCGCTTACGCATTCGAACATTAATTATTTTTTTGATTTCCAGCTAAGAAATTATGATTTTAATAAAGAAGATAAATTTTTGCAGGTATATGAATTAACATTTGATGTTTCTATATTTTCTTTTTTAATGCCCCTGTTGGTGGGTGGTTGTTGTTATCCAGTTCCAGATAAAGGTGTAAAGTTTACCACTATTATTCAAATGCTGAAACAACACAGGATAACAGTGGTGAGTATGGTTCCAACAATATTGAGCTATATTAAAAATTATATTGCTGAAATCCATTTGCCTGATTTGCGTTACAGTATTTTTTCCGGAGATGCCTTATATCATCACCTTGCTGTTCAATGGGCAAAGGCAATGCCGAATGGGATTATTGAAAATTTTTACGGACCTACCGAAACCACCATAGTATGTTTGCACTATCCTTTCGATGAATTAAAGTCAGCTAAAGAATCGGTAAATGGTATTGTTCCACTTGGCAAACCTTTTGACGGAGTGGAAACAATGATAGTAGATGAAGAAAACAATATTGCCGAAAAAGGAGAACTCTGCTTTACCGGAACGCAAATAATTTCCCATTATCTTCATAACATTAACGGGCAAAAATTTATTGAAAAAGATAATAAACGATGGTATAAAACAGGTGATGTGGTTTTACGAAACAGTAATGGAAACCTTTGTTTCTTGGGACGTTCGGACAGCCAGGTAAAAATAAACGGATTCAGAATAGAATTAAGTGAAATTGAATTTGCCATTGATTCTCTTGTAAATAAAAAAACGATAGTGCTGAACAGGAGAGATGGAAATAATATAAATTCATTGCTTGCTTTTATTGAAACGAAAGAGCTAAACGAAAGCAAACTAAAGGAACAGCTTTCCGCACTGCTTCCAAACTACATGATACCACAGGAAATTATACCTGTAGAAAAATTCCCCTTGAATATTAATGAAAAAGTGGACAGAAATGAACTTCTGCTGTTCAGCAAAAAACAAGTATGAAAGAACAATTACAAAAAGTATTTCGCACCGTTTTTGAAGACAACAGTTTGATTATTTCTTCCACAACGTCTGCCAAAGATATCAAAATGTGGGATTCGCTTACCCACCTGCAATTGATTGCAGAAATAGAAGATGAATTTAAAATCAAATTTTCTTTTGAAGAAGTAATGATGTTTAATTCTGTGGCGGATATTTTGAAAACTATTGAAAACAGAGATGTTCAATAAAGCATGACTTTTAATTCCCCGTCTTTCTTTCTTTTTCTTTTCATCGTTGTTACCGTTAATTATTTAACCCCAACTTCTTTTCGCTCTAAATTACTGGTGTTTGCCAGCTTTGTGTTTATAGGGCTTTACAATTTTGAATCACTGCTCACCTTATTATTTCTTTCGTCATTAAATTATTATTTAGCAAAAAAAGTGGTGGCGAATCGTTTTTTTTATGTTTTCACTGTTGCGCTGAATGTATGTGCCATCCTGCTCTTTAACCATTTCAGCACTTTCAATACTGGTTTTGGATTTTCTGTTTTCTCTGCTCACTTCAGCACAGATAAATTTTTTATTGCGTTGGGCTTGTCGTTTTATTCCTTACAAAATATTGCATACATCTCTGAAGTTCGGTTCGGGAGAATGATACCGGAAACAAATATCATCAACTATTTTTTGTATTGCAGTTTTTTTCCTAAAATTATAAGTGGTCCGGTAATGTTGCCTGCTGAATTTTTTCCGCAGGTAGAAAAAACAACTATTACTGCATCGGAACTGATCATGGGCTTTCAGCGATTGTTATTAGGTTTGTTTAAGAAAATGGTAATTGCCGACCGGCTGGTGGCTGCTGTCAGTTCTGTGTTTGATTTCAATTCGGATTATGCAGGAATAACTACCATTGCTGCTGCTTATTTATTTACCCTGCAAATGTATTTTGATTTTTCGGGCTATACAGATATGGCTTTAGGAATAGGAAAAATGCTGGGTTATAACCTGAAAGAAAATTTTGATACCCCGCTGCGCTCCACCTCTGTTTCCGAATTCTGGAGACGGTGGCATATTTCCTTAATTTCATTTTTCACAAAATACATTTATTATCCCGTGGTGTATAAGTTGCGTGAGTATAGGAAAGCAGCAGCTTTGACCGGCATTGCAGTTACGTTTATTATTTCAGGATGGTGGCATAGAATTGGTTTAACGTTTTTTTGCTGGGCGCTGTGTCATGTGGTTTACCTGAGTTTTGAATTGCTTACCAAGCGATGGAGAGTAAAACTATCGGAGAAAATAAATAAAAGACTATACCAGTTATTCAGTGTATTCATTGTTTTTAATTTGGTTTGTTTTTCCAATATTTTTTTCCGTGCTGAATCATTTGAAAAAGCAATTCGCCTGGTTAAAAATGCAGTTGGCAATTTTATTCCGAAAAATATGTTGTCGGGCTTTGTTGCTCCACTTGCGCAGGGGGGGCACCAGATAGATGAGTTTAATTTATTCATTAGTATTTTTTTGATGGTAACGGTCTTGTTATTTGAACGAAAAATAAATTTAGTGGCAAAAAGTGCTCATTTACGAATTGCTTATGTGGTTATACTGTTGCTTTTAATAATGGTCTTTGGTGTGTTCAACAGCGGAGCACGCTTTATTTATATGCAGTTTTGAAATGGCGAATTGGAGAAGTAGTGATTTAGAGAATTATAAGACTTGAAAAAAATAAGTAGTAAAATAGTGTCCTCCATCAGTATTCTCTTGCTTTTGCTGATTGGCTTGAGCAGGTTATTTGATTTTGCTTTACGGCAAAATTGTAATCTGAAAGCCTCGTACGTGCAGAAAGCAAAGATTAATGCAGACGTTTTGATTCATGGTCCGTGCGAACCGCTATGGTTTATTTCGCCAGCCATTGTCGATTTGCAAACGGGTTTAAAATCGTATAACCTTGCGTTGAGTCATTCTGATTTTGCTGATAATTATTTGCATTTGTATTTCTATCTTAAAAACAATACAGCTCCCAAGTATTTGTTTTTATTCGTAACGCCAGAATCCATGGATGCCAATTACAATACCTTTAATACCTACCGGTTTGCAGCTTTCATAGGCGATTCGACTACTGACAGCGTGGTAAAAGAATGTGATTCATCTTATTTTGTATGGACAAAAATTCCGTTTATGAAGTATGCTTTTTACAGTTCTAAAATTAATTTTGATGCCTTGCAGGGATTAAAACATAATTTCACACACCGTACATTGCCGCATTTTGCTGATGGATACGAACCTCCCCTGCAAATTAAATGGGACAACCATCTCGAAGAATTTATCCAGCTCTATCCAAAAGGTTATACTTTTAAATGGAGCCCGCTGCGCGAAAAATACCTGCGCAAAACCATTGAACTGGCGCAGCAAAAAGGGGTGAAGGTCTATTTGTTCGAAACTCCTGTGTTAAAAGAATCCATGCGCTACCTGCCCAACAGGAGTGAAATAATTGCCAGGATAAAAATACTTGCTGCCCATTACCACATTGTTTACAAACAGTTTGACTATATGAAAATGGCTGATTCGAGAACAAATTATATGTCTGCCCTTAATCTTAATATCAATAGTTCCCGTATTTTTGCAGAAGAATTAGGTAAGTATATTAAAAGCGAACAGTTCCAAAATGAAACACCTACTATTCATTAATTTATTTTTTATTTCCTCGCTTTGCCCGGCACAAAACGACTCCATTCCTTATTCCCACGAATTTGAATTTAACGAAGGCATTTATCTCACCTTCTCCAGTTTTAAGCAAAACAAACCGGTTCCCGTTTCTGCCATTGTTTCGGGCTATCCCAAAAACCAGCTGGATTTTTTTACCGAAGTAACCCGCGAAAAAACCATACAGGTAAAAGATAACGAAGGTAATCTGCAAAAGTTCGAAACCAAATCCATCTGGGGATATTGCCGAAATCGGTCCGTATATATCAATTTCAACAACCAGTTTAGTAAAATAAATGTAATAGGAACCTTATGTTATTTTACTGCCACAGTTACCCGTTCCATGGGTGTGCCCGACCCTATGGGAATGAACACTACTTACGAAGAATTGCACCAGTTTGTGTACCAAACCTCCACCAATAAAGTGTACGATTTTGATGCAAAAAACATGGGAATTCTGCTCAAAAATGATGACGAATTATACACCCGGTTTATGGCAATGAAAAAGCGCGATAAGCCAGATGCTATTTTTATACTGTTACGCAAATACAACGAAAAACATCCATTGTATATTTCAGGAAAGTAATTTATTTTTAGTTTGGCGCAATTGGGCTGTGTTTGGTCGTAAAAGTTTTCTGACCGATCCGCCCTACTCGATTATCGGCTGGTGTTCTTTCGGTTTATTTATTAAAGGTCTGAAATTAATTAATATTTCTGGTTGTAAATCTTTACAGCACTTCTTATTCTTTTCGCTTCCTGCAATTGTAAGTTTATTTCTTTATCATTCTTTTCTGATAATATTAAATAAACTTTTCCCTGCTTCAGGCGTTTCTTATTAAAAACATATTTGTTTTTTGAACGAATAAACTTGTCAGGAAATAATTCACTTTGTTTTAATGATTTTTTACCCGAATGAAAATTATGGTCTAATTGTGCTAATACTTTTAGTTCAGGTGTTAGCAAAGCAAATAACAAATAATATTTAACCAATGTTCTTTTCATATTCGGTTCGTGTCGGTTACGCTCGGTCTTAAAATGGCTTATAACATTTATATGTACGCAACAAAGCTAATCATAATTTGCTCCCTACTAATTGAGCTATTAAAAAACGCATTGCGTAAATACATTTTCCGCCAAATAGTAAAGAACAAGAATGGGAGGATGAGCAGTGGCTCAAAGCCGGATGCTAGGCACAACTATTACTTTAGAAAGATGAAGGAAGGGAGGTTACCAATCAATGCTGGAACATTACCAAAAAGTAGCTCATCAACCTAGTGAACAGCTAGGCAAGAGCCACAGGGCGAAGCGTTAATAAAATGTTTTGTAAACTTTTTTAGCCAACGAGCCAGCCTTTGCTAAGATGGTGTGAGAGGTGCACCCGTCAGAGTTTTCTGACGGAGCCGCCTCGATTATCGGCTGCCTTTCTTTTCTATTAATTATTCTCGTTGTAATTACTTTTGTATTAAAGTTGTTTGGTAGTTTGAAGTTTCGTTACATCAAATCCTTTTCCTTTAAGTCGTAAAATAATTTGCTGCTAAATTGCATCATTCATTTTGGGAGTTCTTGAAAGTATCCACAAATATTTTTTATTGGGATGACTAACAACAGCATAACTGTAATCATCCGCCAAATCAATTATCCAATACTTCGCTTTGAAAGGCCAAAAAAATTGCACTTTTAATTTCGCATTACCGGAACCTTCTTCTACAAAAGCTTTCCCTTTTATATACGATTGTTTACCAGTCACACTATCTTTGTTACATCTATTTTCAACAATTACGTATCCTTTTTCACTTAAGGTATATTCAGCAGTTGTGCAATTACAACCTTTTTGAAAGTACTGAGGATATGATGCAATTTCATACCATTTACCTTCATATTTTTTTAAGTCCACACTTGGAACAGTTTGTAATGTTTGAGTTTGTTCAGTAATCGTTGTCATAAAAATAAATAGAATTAAAAATAAAATTAAAAGCAAAGGTAACAGGCTTCTCTTTATCATAATATTTTCCACTTGTATTAATTGCATCAATTAATCGTACGACAGTTTTTGCAGGATTTTTTGGATTGTCAGATAAACCAATAATTTTAAAAATTAAATCCAAAAAATTTCGATACTAATTTTCACCGGTCTTATGTGTTCTGCCAAGGTTGGTCGTTAGCATTAACCCTGGATTAATAGCATTTACTAATATCTTATAAGGCAATTCTTTATTAAATTTTCGGTCAAGTTCATAAGCAAATAACAAAACACATAGTTTTGAAGTAGCATAAAAGGATTGTGCCTGCTTTTGCAAAGTTAAATTTTGGTCCACTTTAGGATATGCCAATTCATGTGAGAAATTCTGTGCTGGTTCAGTTACTTTAAGTTTTTGTTTGAATGGGAAAAGTTTTTGTTTACAACATTGAAATTAAACTTAACAACTTTGAAGTTTAACTTTACTACATTGAAATTAAAGTTTGCAACATTTAAATTAAACTTAACAACATTGGAATTTAACTTTACTACATTATAGTTTAACTTTACTGCATTGAAGTTTAACTTTACTACTTTGAAGTTTAACATTGCAACAAAAAATATTTATTTACATCGTTTTTTTGTCTTTTTAATAAATTAGGACAATTTTATACTGGATTTTTATCTTTCAACAAACCCTTTGTTTGCAGTTATTTCCACATTTTTGTTTTTCAGGAGGTAAAAAATATGCACTCGGACAGTTTTAAGACTTGTTACAGGGTTTGATAATTGGCAATTGATAGTTGACATTAAAAAATCCTCACGCTAAAAAGCGGGAGGATTTTTTTAATTTTATAAAAAACAATTTACTTCCTTAAATCTGTTTCCTTGTTAAACTCCTTGTCGGTGATAGTTACACCGTCTTTAAAATAATAAACGGCACCAAAGCTGGTTTCCTTTTTTTCGTACAACACCCCTTTGTTTCCAATCACCACAATGCGCCGGGTAACATTCATATTGTTTTCTTTCACTTTTTCTTCTGTCATCCCGATAGGATATTTTTTAGCCAGGTCGTTTTTAAACAATGCTTCATTGGCAATCATGGCATCAATATCTGTCAACCGGGTTTTAGGATACGCCTCATTGGGTTTTACTTTCAGAGCCTGGTTAAATGCGTTTTTCGCAAGTTCATAATTTTGAGTTGTTACTGCCGAATCGCCCCTGTTTAAATATCCGTTGTATTTATCATTTACTGCTTTCACTTCTGCTTCTTTTGCCAGGCGAACCTTTTCAATAGAATCCAGTACTGCTTTTTGTTTTGCCTGCCGTTCTTTTTCAGCCGCATCGGCTATGGCTTTTTCTTTTGCCAATTGTGCTTTTTCAGCAGTAGCTGCATCTGCAGCTTCTTTTGCCAGTCGTGCTTTTTCTGCTAATGCAGCATCTGCCTTTTCTTTTTCCAGCCTTGCTTTTTCTTTAGCGTCCGCCATTTCGGCTTCTTTCGCCAATCTTACCTTATCGGCAGCATCGGCTTTTTCTTTTGCCAGTCGTGCTTTTTCGGCAGTATCCGCATCTGCACTTTCTTTTGCAAGTCGTGCTTTTTCTGCCAGTGCAGCATCTGCCTTTTCTTTTTCCAGTCGTGCTTTTTCTTTTGCATCCGCCAGTTCGGCTTCTTTCGCCAGTCGTGCTTTTTCGGCAACCGAGGCAGCATCGGCTTTTTCTTTTGCCAATCGTTCTTTTTCAGCAGCATCGGCTTCTCCTTTTGCTTTTGCCAGTCGTTCTTTTTCGGCAAAGTCAGCTGCCGCTTTTTCTTTGGCTAAGCGTTCGCTATCAGCCAATATAGCTATTTGCCGGTCGGCTTCGTCTATTTTTGCTTTGGGATATTGTTCGTTGGGTTTCAGCGCCAGCGCATCGGTGTAACCCGTTTTGGCAAGTTCGTAATCTTTTAGTGCAAAGGCTTTATCTGCTTTTGCTATGGCACTGTTATATTTGGTTTCTATCGGAATGGCTTTGTTTTTGAAATCTTCCGCTAAGTTTTGCATTTTTGCATATTCGTCCTGCATAGCTGCATTTCCGTCATCATCCGGCACCAAACTACTTTTGTCAGCATTGTAAAAATAACTCATCAGCGGTTTTTCAAATGTTTCATTGATGGTGGCAGAAAGTTTTTCATCTTCGGGTAATTTAAAGATTTCAATTTCTGGGTTCGAACTTCCCTTAAATTTTTTTGTTTCTTCGTCAGAAAACCCGATGGTGGAATAGGTTATTTTAGGTTTGATGTATCCTTCTTTGGAAACAAAAATACTGTACTCTTCGTTTGGTTTTAAACTAAAGGAAAAACTTCCGGACGAACCAGTAGTAGTTTCTTTTTTTACCCCTGTTTCGTCTGTAACCAGGCTAACTAACGCGCCACTTACTCCTTTGCCGTTTTCTTTCACGGTACCATCAATTTTTAAATTGAACTGCGCCTTAATAGTGTTGCTCCCAACAACCAGGAGAAGAGCAAACACACCCCAACAAAGAAATTTATTTTTTAAATCCATATTTGTTTTGCTTTTACATCTATCCCATGCAATTTCTATACCTCAAAAGCCGACAAAAATAAGAATAAAACCTTTTACCATAACAAATTCACAATTATTAGTAATTCCATTTTTACATTATTTGTAATATGAAGAAACTAAAAACCACCATCCTTTTACATCTAATGTCGATTGAGATTATAAAAACAGATGGGTACTATGGCAAATGAATAAAATTGTAATAGATAAAGGCAGATAAGCATTTAGAATTTAGAGTTAGAATTTAGGATTTAGAATATTATCTTTGTCACTCTTTTTAAAGAAAAAAATAATATGAGAAATAATACAAAACTTCAGTCATTCCTTTTTTGCCTTGGTTGCGCCTTCTTTATTCACTTTACCGCCAATGCTCAATTCCCTGAAACTTCCTACCAATCCCCCTCCAATCCATATTATTGGAAAAACCGTAAACCTTTTGAAGGCTACTGGCAGCAAGATGTTCATTATACAATTTCTGCCACGCTAAATGATAAAACAGATATAATTGATGGTTCAGAAGAACTCATCTATTATAACAACTCACAGGATGAATTAAAATTTGTTTATTTTCATCTCTATAGTAATGCACAGGCAAAGGGCTCCTACCTTGCAGACCTTTATAAAAACAATGGTACTAAAGTAAAATTTGGCAAATATTCCGAAAAAGGATTGGGCTGTACTGTTTCAAAAATAACTGCAAACGGGGTGGAATTAAAATCAGAACTGGACAACACCATACTTAAAGTAATGCTGGACACCCCTTTAAAACCAGGACAAAACATGACCTTCCACATCGAGTTCAATACCTATTTTAATTCGGGCACTATCAGGAACCGGATGAAGCTCTTCAATGCCTTTGGCTACAAACATTACGATGTGGTGCATTGGTATCCCCGCCTTTCTGTATACGACCGCAAACAGGGTTGGGACACCGACCAGCACATGGACCACGAATTTTATGGCGATTTTGGTACTTATGATGTAGCGTTTACCTTTCCGAACAATTATATTTTGGATGCCACCGGCACTTTACTGAACCGTGAAGAAATGCTTCCTGCTGCGTTACGCGCACAACTGGATATTAAAAATTTTGCACGGAAACCCTGGGGAGAAAAACCGTCTGTCATTATTCCACCCGACAGCACCATTAAAAAAACATGGAAATTTCATGCCGAAAATGTGCACGACTTTGCCCTCACTGCCGACCCTACCTATCGCATTGGCGAAGCCGACTGGAACGGAGTTAAATGCTATGCTTTTGCCGAAGAACCACATGCCGCCCGCTGGCAAAACGCTGCGCAATATACTGCCATGGTTGTGAAAGTAAATTCAGAAAGTTGGGGAATGTATGGCTACCCAAAAATGACGGTGGCGGATGCACAGGACGGGATGGAATACCCTATGCTTACCTTGGATGGCGGCATGGACCCTGATTACAGACCCCTGCTGGCTCACGAAATATCTCACAACTGGTTTTTCGGAATGGTGGGAAACAACGAAACATACCGAGCCGCACTGGATGAAGGATTTACGCAATTCCTTACCTGCTGGGATTATGAAGCTATTGACGGAAAAGAAATCTTAAAATATCCTCCTAAAAATAAATATGTAAATTATTTTACAGAGCCGGAAATGATACGAAATACCCGGGTGTATCTTCCCTTTATGAACGATGCGGCAAAAAATACAGAAACCAACATGAGCACCCATTCCGACATGTATAACGGGGCGCTGGGGCATGGAGGCGGTTACCGCAATGTGTATATGAAAACGGCAACCATGCTTTATAATTTACAATACACGCTTGGCGATTCGCTTTTTTTAGCTGCCATGAGCCATTACTTTAATCAATGGAAATTTGCCCATCCTTATATGGAAGATTTCCGCAATTCAATTATACAATACACCCATGTGGACTTAAACTGGTTTTTTGATGAATGGATGGAAACTTCCAAAACGATTGATTATGCTGTTCACTCGGTGAAAAAGGGGAAAGAAAAAAATGAATACCAAATTACTTTTAAAAGAAAAGGAATGCAAATGCCCCTCGATTTTTCGGTAATTGATAAAAACGATAGCGCTCACAGTTATCATATTCCGAACAACTGGTTTGTAAAACGCACAGAAGCTACTGTACTTCCGCGATGGATTGGCTGGGACAAAGTAAAACCAACTTATACCGCCAAAGTGATTATTCCCGGTGGAATAAGCGATGTGGTGATTGACCCGACTCATCGCCTTGCAGATGCAAGCATGTTAAACAACAGTTATCATTTTCCGGTTAATTATCGTTTCGATTCCAAAATTTATAACCCTTCCGATTGGACAAAATATGAACTCTATGCCCGCCCCGAAGTTTGGTACAACGGCTATGACGGAGTGAAAGTAGGTTTGAACCTGAATGGAAATTACATGAATTACAAACATATATTTGATGCCACTGTTTGGTTCAATACAGGTGCTGGTCAAAATTTCCTGGATACGGCTGCTGCAAAACATGATATGAATTTACACGACATTGTAAATTTCAGAATCTCTTACCGGACCTCCACCGACCTGTTTATGAAAGGCTCTTCTATTTATTTTTCAGCAAAAGCGCTGGATGGGCTGCAGGCAATGACCATTGGCTTCGACCGAAAAGACGGTTCAGGAAAAAATAAAGTATATATGTTCATTAAATCAATGTATCGCAGAGACTCCACCGATTTGCATTACCTGTTATTACCACAGGAATGGATGGCGGATAAACTGAATAACACCATCAATGTTGGCATTGAGCATAGCTATAGTTATCGCGGGGGCAGCGGTGCCATTAATGCCGGTTCGCGCGCTTCTTCTGTGCTTAGCGATTACCAGTACCAATCCATCCACCTGGAAATGATTAACAGAACTAATCTTTGGAGATTAAAACTGAACACCCGTTTGTTCGGGCAGCTGGGCAGCGGCACCAACTGGGCAAAAGAATCCTCCTTGTTTTTATCGGGCGCAAACCCTGAAGAAATGATGGAAAATAAATATACCCGCTCCCAGGGCTTTTTCGATCCTAAATGGGCAACTTACGGAGCTTCCACCAATTATTTTAATTACGGTGGAGGACTTAATTTAAGAGGCTATTCGGGATATGTGGCACCACAAGTACAAACAGACGGTAGGGTGGCTTTTACTTACAAAGGACAAACAGGGGCTGCAGCAAATGCAGAACTTGAATTTGACGGCATCATAAAAATTAAAAAACAAAACTGGCTCACCCGAACCTTCAAACTCACTACTTATTTATTTGGCGATGC
>JANYDQ010000152.1 GCA_025363555.1 Bacteroidota bacterium
AGCATATATTGATGAATACACATATAGGTTTAATAGAAGTTTTATGAAGGAAAATATTTTTGATAATCTTTTAAATCGGATGATGTTCAGCAAACCTCACACCTATAAAATGATTATAAACTAAATGCCTAATTCAAAAGAATTATTTTCAAAAAGTCATCAAAAAACGCTCGTATTTTAAAATACTGCTTAAAATTAAAAAAGACTTAATGCATAAGAAAATTGATTTAAACGCTCTAAATGACTTATTTGGTAATATTATTTGGTTTTACTGCCAAAAGGATGTTTTTAATTTCCCAAAAAGTAATTCAAAAGTTTTGTTCCTTCTCCCGATAAAAAACTAATTTTGCCTTTCTTTTTTATCCTTCGACAAGCTCGGGATGACAATTAGAATTTATACAATAGAATTTCAATACCATGTCAAAAGATAAAATATTAGTAATAGGTTCATCCGGACAAATAGGCACCGAGCTGGTTCATAATCTAAGAGCCGTTTATGGAACGGATAATGTCATAGCATCGGACATAAAACGCACTGCACAGGCAAAAGAAGGACCTTTTGAAGTAATAGATGTGATGAATGCCCATCAGTTGGGCGAAATAGTAACCCGCCATGATGTAAACCAGGTATATTTATTAGCTGCATTATTATCTGCCACTGCCGAAAAAATGCCCAAGCTGGGATGGGAATTAAACATGCAGGGGCTGTTTAATGTGCTGGATTTGGCAAAAGAAAAAATTATAGACCGTATATACTGGCCCAGTTCCATTGCTGTTTTCGGACCAAACACACCAAGAGAAAACACGCCCCAGTTTACCATCATGGAGCCTTCCACCGTGTATGGAATAAGCAAGCAGGCAGGAGAACGCTGGTGCGAATACTATTTTAAGAAATATAATGTGGATGTTCGCAGCTTACGCTATCCGGGCTTGATTGGGTGGCAGTCGGCTCCCGGAGGTGGAACAACAGATTATGCAGTGCATATTTTTCATGAGGCTTTAAAAACAGGAACGTATGAATGTTTTTTATCAGAAAACACCACGCTCCCAATGATGTATATGCCAGATGCCATTAAGGCAACCATTGGTATTATGCAGGCAGATGCAGACAAAGTAAAAATTCGTTCGAGTTATAACCTGGCAGGATTTAGTTTTTCGCCAAAAGATATTGCCCTGGAAATAAAAAAACATATTCCCGAATTTACTATTTCATACACGCCCGATTCGCGTCAGCAAATAGCCGACAGCTGGCCCCAAAGCATAAACGCCACCGAAGCCTCCAAAGACTGGGGCTGGAAACCTGATTTTGATTTGAAACAAATGACGGACGATATGTTCAGTAACTTAAAAAAATAAAATCAGGAACCGGAAATCACACCTTGCATAAGAAAAATTTATTCTAACTTTATCCCCTGTTAAAAATCGAACAGATTAGTTAATTGAATGAAAAAATTACTTTTTATTTCTGTATTTCTTCTTTTAAAAATATGCGTCTCCGAAGCGCAGCAAAAAGATTCTATCAACTTTACCGATGCCAATGATAAAAAGCAGGGCAAGTGGATTGTGTATGGTAAAACAAATCACAAACCTAATTATGCTGACGACCAGAAAGTGGAAGAAGGAATGTATGTGGATGGAAAAAAGACAGGTATCTGGAAAGAATATTATCCTAACAATGTACTGAAAAGCAAAATAACCTTTGAAAATGGAAGACCAAACGGATATGCTATTATGTATCACGATAACGGAAAAATAAAAGAAGAAGGGCTATGGCAAATGGCACGCTGGGTGGGCGATTACAAATTATATTACGAAAACGGGCAAGTGCAGCAGGAGTTTAAATTTACTGCCGGAGGAAAAAGGGAAGGTGAACAAAAATATTATTACGAAAACGGGCAACTAATGATAGAAGGCAATTGGGCTGCGGGAAAAGAAGCCGGAGTGGTAAAAGAATATTATGAAAATGGTGACATCAGGGAAGAGAAAAATTTTAATGATGGGGTGTTTGATGCCGCCACTTCCAAATCGTATGAGTCGAAAAAGCCTGTGGTTGTTAAAGCTCCTGAAGAAAAAGAAGTATCCCCGCCTGTTATTCCTAAGAAAACGGAAAAAGACAATATGGGAAAAGTATTTAACGGTGAAGGGGTTTGGAAATTGTATAACACCGACCGACAGGTTTCTAAAGATGGTACTTTCCATGATTACAAGCTCGTGGACGGCAAAGTTTATTTTTATAATCCAGATGGAATCTTAACCCGCATTGCTATATACAAAGACAGAAGGTATGTGGGTGATGCTGTGATTGAAGACCAAAAATAATTGAATCATTAACCTGAAAAACTTAATATCTTTGGACTTATGAAAAACTCATAAGTCCTTTTTTTACCTCTCCTCCGACTGCGCTTTGGGCGCAGTTGGAGGTTTAATACTAAGAACAACAACAAATAACCTCCAAAAGGGCTTAGAGCCCTTCCGGAGACAAAAGCCAAAACATAAAAATGCAAAACGAATTGTTTATTTTCAATACGCTTACCCGTACAAAAGAAAAATTCACTCCCATTCATCCGGGAAGAGTGGGTTTGTATGTGTGCGGACCTACTGTTTACAGCGATGTTCATTTGGGCAATTGCCGCACTTTTATTTCTTTCGATTTAATTTATCGTTACCTCGTGCACCTTGGTTACAAAGTACGTTACGTACGCAACATTACTGATGCCGGGCATCTGGAGGGCGACCGTGATGAAGGCGAGGATAAATTTGCCAAGAAAGCAAAACTCGAACAGGTAGAGCCCATGGAAATTGTGCAACGCTACACTGTTGGATTTAGGGACATTATGCATGAGTTTAATTGTCTGCCACCCAGCATAGAGCCTACTGCAACAGGTCATATCATTGA
>JANYDQ010000153.1 GCA_025363555.1 Bacteroidota bacterium
ACCGCTAACCTAACCGCAACAATTTTCGTATCTGCAGGAATTACTTCAAGTTTTTATGCTTTTATTAATACTGGTAATGCTCAATTAGCAACCAATAGCTTTTATCCCAATGGTTCGGGCTGCTGCGGCCTCGCAGGAGCGGATGATTTGTTATTCAGAATACATATACAACCTACACCCGGAAGTTCCGGCTGGCAGAATCTTAATTAATAAAAATGAGAAAACAATCTTACATCTTAAAACAAAATAGTATGAAAAAATCAATCACCATCATCACCATTGTCATTCTGAACTTGTTTCAGAATCTCACAAATGCACAAACCCTTTCGCCTAAAGCAAACCCCACCAGTGGCGGTTATTACAATGCCGGAGGTAACTCCTTGAGTTGGACCATGGGTGAAACCTACAACACCACTATTTCAAGTGTAAACAATATGCTTACACAGGGCGAACAACAACCTGAAGTAAATATTGTTGGAGGCTGTACTTCCGCACCAGCTGCGCCAACTTTAGGAGGTCCTAATGCAGTATGCCAGGTTACTACTGCTGTTTATACTGCTGCATCCACCGGGGCAACTTCTTACACCTGGACAGTTCCTGCAGGAATAACCATCACTTCAGGCCAGGGCACTTCTTCGCTTCATGTAAACATTGGACCAGGTACAATTAGCGGAAATATTACCGCAACTGCCACCAACTCGTGCGGAACAAGCGCTGTAACAACACTGGCAGTAACCAAAAAACCGGCAGCACCCGGAGCTATTACCGGACCAACCAATGTGTGCGGCTTATCGAGTGCTACTTATTTTATTGCTCCTGTTTTTGGTGCAACTTCCTATACATGGACCATTCCGGCAGGTATGACACTAACCGGGGGAGCAGGAACCACCTCTGTTACTGTTACCGTTGCCTCTACATTTACCTTGGGCGGAGTTTCAGTATCTGCAGTAAATGCCTGTGGTTCCATACCCGGAACTTCATTACTTGTATATGGTAAAACAGCTCCAAATACACTTACAGGACCAACCAATGTGTGTGGTATGACAACGGCTACTTACACCTGCAATACTGTGGCAAATGCCACAGCATACGGATGGCAGGTGCCTGCATCATGGACCTTTACCGGGCAGGGAACAAACACTATAGTAGCCACTATGCCGGCAAATGTAAACAATGTAACCTTTTCGGGAGTAGTAAGAGTTCATGCAATAAGCGGTTGTGGCAACAGTGCTGACAAAACCCTTACAGTAAGTTATTGTAAATCGGCTGTAGGTATGAACAATGGAGAGGAGGCAAATGGTTTTAATCTTTATCCAAACCCTACGTCAGGAGAATTTACAATAGAAATAAATCAACCCTCGTTAATTGGCAAGGTGATCGTGGAGGTATATGATGTTTTTGGAAAACGAGTTGTAAATGAACAACACACAGTAGAAAAGGGAACAACATTACTAAAAACATCTATCGAAGAATTTGGCAACGGAATGTATTTTGTGAGATTAGTAGATGAAAATAATAATCTAATTTACACACACCGGTTTGTGAAGCAATAAAGTACTGCTTTAAAGGGTTGTAAGTTCTTTGAAGGCGAAGTTACAGAAACAAAAAATCCCTTTGCAAAGAGGGATTTTTTGTTTCGGGAAAAATTGATTTTAAGGCTTCTTCTAATAGCGTTTTTAATTACAAATTGATTTTCGGTTTATTTTGTCTGGGTGGATTCGGTTTGTTTGTTTAACCCCGGAAAATTCATTTTGAAATCTTGGAGTGTTTTTACTATTTTCCTGGCAATGAGAAGTTCTTTGTACCAGTTTTGGTCGGAAGGTATAATGTGCCAGGGGCTGTATTGGGAGCAGTTTTGGAACACGTCCTGGTAGGCGTTCATGTATTGTTTCCAGTATTCGCGCTCTTTGATGTCGTTATCGTTGTTTTTCCACATTTTTGTTTTGTCGCTAAGGCGTTCTTCGAGGCGTTTAAGTTGTTCGTCTTTTGAGATGTGTAAGTAGAATTTGAGAATGGTGGTTCCGGAATCGATTAATAATTTTTCGAAATTGTTGATGTGTTCCATTCGCTGGTTGATTGTTTTTTCGTCCACCCAGGCGTGTACGTGCTGTATCAGGACGTCTTCGTAATGGGAACGGTTAAAGATGTGAATCATTCCTTTTTCGGGTACCTGCTGATGGATGCGCCATAAAAAGTCGTATTTTTTTTCGAGGATGGTGGGTTCTTTAAAGGCGATGACGCGGCAGCCCATGGGGTTGATAATTTGGAAAACGTGTTTTACTGCCCCGTCTTTTCCGGAAGCATCCATGCCTTGTATGATGATGAGGAGGGAGTGTTTGGCTTCGGCAAACAACAGGTTTTGCAGGTCTTCGAGTTCGTATTTTAATTTGGAAAGTTCTTTTTTGCTGTGCTCTTTGTTAAATTTAGAAGGAGCAAGGGTAGAGATGTTTTTTAGTTTTATTTTCATAGGTTGTTTTTTTGAGTTGCAAAATTAGTGAAATTATAAGGGAGTAACAATTGAAAATTGTTTTTAGAGGCTGCTTTTGTTATTTACCCTCCGGGGATAGCTGGGTGGTTTTCTTTTGTTTAAATTTGTGGCATTTATTTATTAATACATTTACCTTATGCTTGCAAAACATTATTTAGAAAACACTATCGGAGTTTTTAATAACTACCGTTCTCTTGCCGAAAAGTCGTTTGCACAGTTAGATAACGACAAAGATTTTCATTTTGCGCCAGACGCAGAGGCAAACAGCATTGCTCAACTGATAAAACATATGAGTGGAAATATGATTTCGCGCTTTACGGATTTTTTGACTACAGACGGAGAAAAACCTACCCGCAACCGTGATGCTGAATTTATGGATGATAATAAAACCCGGATAGAACTAATACAACACTGGGACAAAGGGTGGGAAGTATTTATGAATACGTTACATTTGTTGACAGAAAATGACCTGATGAAAACAGTAAGGATTCGGGGAGAAGAGCTGACCGTGATGCAGGCATTGAACCGGCAGACTGCTCATTATGCTTATCACATCGGGCAAATAGTATATCTTGCCAAACACATTAAAAGTGGGGAATGGAAATCGCTTTCTATTCCTAAAAATAAATCTTCGGAAAATTTAAAAGGTTCCTACCTGGATAATTTGAAACCTTAGAGATTGTTTAGATTTCATTTAAAATAATTATTATAAAACTCTCTTCGCCATTAACGCCTCCCCAAAATCGCCTCCCCAAAGGAGACGGGGTGGAGGTGAGTTTAAACAGCCTTTTGAATTAGCGGAATCATTCACATCTGAAAATTCTATAATTTTTACTTGTATCTCACTTGTAATATCTATTTTTGTAATATGAATCCTATTACCTATTTCATTATCGGCATAACGGTTTTAATTTCAGTTACGGCTTTTGGTAACACCGAAATGAGAAACAAAATGATGTTTAATGCGTACATGATAAACCACCGCAAGGAATGGTGGCGGTTTTTTTCTCATGGTCTCATTCATGCTGATTTTATTCATTTAGGGTTCAATATGTATGCCTTGTGGATGTTTGGCAAATCACTGGAAAATGCTTTTAGTTACGATGAAATATATGGTGCAAAGGGACCTTACTTTTTTATTCTTTTGTATGCAGGCGGGTTGATAATGTCGTCTCTTTTCTCTTACGAAAAAAACAAAAACAATATTCATTACAATTCCCTTGGTGCTTCGGGTGCGGTGTCGGCAGTTATCTTTTCATTTATTATACTGGCACCCACAGCGCGCCTGGGTTTTATGTTTATACCTGTACCTATTCCTGCTTATTTATTCGGAATAATTATATTGGGCATTGAACATTATTTAAGCAAAAGAGGCAACACAGGCATAGCTCACGATGCACACTTCTGGGGTGCCATATTCGGGGCAGTTTTTACCGTTGCACTGAAGCCAAGCCTGGCAATTGATTTTATTCACAAAATAACAGGAAGCTACTAAATGAACAAAGCAATATTTTTAGACAGGGATGGTGTTCTTAATTTCGAACGGGGCTATACACATATTCTTGAAGACTTTGTAATTCTTCCCGATGTGATAGAAGTACTGCAATTGCTGATTGAAAAAGGATATTTGCTGGTTGTGGTTTCTAATCAAAGTGGCATTGCAAAAGGTTTATACCTGCAAATCGAAACTGAATTATTACATCATTACCTGGTGGATGAATTTAATGAGCATGGCATTTCTCTTGCTGAAATATATTACTGCATACACCATCCCGATGTGGGGAACTGCATTTGCCGGAAGCCAAATTCATTGTTTGTAGAAAAAGCTCTGGCACGGTTTAATATTGATGCTTCTCAATCTTATTTCATAGGCGATAAGGAGCGCGACACACAGGCCGGAGAGAAGGCAGGAGTGAAAGGAATATTGATAGAAGCCAATACTTCATTAAAAAATATTTTGAACCAGATACGCTAAATGCAACAGTACATCAATAATAACGGTAAAATTATTTCTGCGGATGATGCAGTGGTGAAAGCAAACAACCGTTCGTTTCGATATGGTGATGCGCTTTTCGAAACCATTCGTATTACCTATCACCATCCGCAATTCCTGGGAGAACATCTTAACCGTTTGTTTAAAGGAATGAATGTTTTGAAAATGGAAATAAATCCAATGTTCACGGAAGCCTTTTTCCGACAAGCGATAATGGAACTGGCACAAAAGAATTCTGTATCTTCTGACGGGCGGGTCAGGTTAACAGTGTATCGGAACGAAGGGGGCTTTTACGCTCCCGATACCAATTCGGTATCTTACCTGATAGAAACAACACCTATCGAAGAGAAAGGATATGAGCTGAATTCAAAAGGATATACAATTGATTTATTTAATGACTTCAAAAAACAACAAAATGCTTTATCATCCATCAAATCAGCGAACAGCCTGGTATACGTTCTGGCAGGGATAGCTAAGCATCGCCTGCAAGTTGACGAGTGTATTATTTTAAATGACCAGAATCATATAATAGAAACAATAAGTTCTAATATCTTTGCAGTTAAAAACGGGGTGCTTTACACTCCGCCTGTTTCTGAAGGATGTGTGGATGGGGTGATGCGGAAAAAAATTATTGAAATAGCCACAGAAAATAAAATGGCGGTGTATGAAATTGCTGTAATGCAAAATGTGCTGTTAGGTGCTGATGAATTGTTTTTAACCAATTCGTTCAATGGAATAAGATGGGTGGTGGCTTATAAGCAAAAAAGGTATTTTAATAATACTTCTAAGAAATTAATTGAAAAATTGAATCAGCTAACATCATTACCCTTACCCATTAATTAATACCTCTCCCATTAATGATGAGAAACTTAAAAAAGAAATTGCTTTAACAAATATGCGACAGGATTATAAAAAACATAGTTTAGAAGAAAAGGAAGTAAACCCAAACCCTATTTTGCAATTCGAGAAATGGTTTCAAGATGCTGTGGATAATAAGCTGAATGAACCTTATGCAATGACACTTGCAACAGCAGACCAAGAAGGAAAACCTTCTGCACGAATTGTATTGATGAGAAATTTTGATGAGAAGGGTTTTGTGTTTTACACCAATTATACAAGCAGAAAAGGGAATGATATTTTAAAAAACCCGAATGCAGCATTACTCTTCTTTTGGCAGGATTTGGAACGACAGGTAAGAATAGAAGGTACATTAACAAAACAAACAGCCGAAGAATCAGATACCTATTTTGCCTCACGTCCCACTGAAAGTAAGTTGGGAGCATGGACATCAGAACAAAGTAAAGTTATTGAAAACAGGAAAGTGCTGGACGAACGGTTTGATGAGTTTTCAAAAAAGTATGCGGACGGAAATGTTCCACGTCCTCCTTATTGGGGAGGATATGTATTAAAACCAACACATATTGAGTTTTGGCAGGGTCGCCCCAGCCGACTGCACGACAGAATATTATTTACACTTGAAAATGGTGTTTGGAAAATGGAGCGATTGGCTCCCTGATTATAAAAGTCAATGCGGGGGCGTTTCGCCCGAAGCAATCCCCCCTGCTATTTATTGGTTTCCTGTGGCTTTCGCGCTTCTCTGTAAGGAAGCATAATCCCTAACGTACAAATCACCTCGTAAGTAAAAAAACTTTGTCTGGCTGTTCCTTCATACACATGCAATCCCCAGTAATTCGCATAATCTACTTTTTGTGAAAGGTCTATAAATAAGTATTTACCAAGTTCCAACCGGTAGGCGGCTTCCAGCCCTGCATCTAAACCGCCAAACTGAAAACCCGGTTTGTTTTGATGTCCCATCAGCGTATTTTCAGGATGAGGGATTACCGGACCGATTCCCAGTTTATAGATATTGAACAATTTTATTTTTCCATTTTTTGTTCCACATATATAAAAACGTTTCATCACATTAAAACAGAAAAAATTTGCTCCGTTATTCAATTTCCAGAAATTAACACTATCCACAATTACCATATTGGTATCAACTTTTCTTCCTCCTATAGTACCTGTTATATGTGCATATTGTCCCGGGGTCATTTGATATTTGGTGTGGTCGAAATTAAATTCAAAACCCCAGCCAGGATGTTTCTTTAAAAAAAATCCGAACCGATAATTGTATTGCGGAATAGTTAATTCATGCTGAAATAATTTATCCCAGCCAATGTGATCATTGCCGGAAATATTTTTGAATTCATAATTGTTTCCAAGAGAAGGTTGCGAAACTTTGATGGTGCTGCTGCTAAACCAGTCTTTGTTATATCCCCAAGAAAAATACATCCGTGATGTGAAAGGATTAGTGGTTTGGGCTTTTGCAAAAACGGAACAAACCGAAAGACTGATAAAGATAAAATACTTCATATAATTAAATTGAAAAATGCTTTAATGACTTACTACTAATTGAAGATGGTTAACCCCAACTTTACAGACATAAACTCCGGTAGCTAATTTCGAAGTATTGATATTTAACTGATGTTTGCCCGAATTCATTTTTTCATTAGCAATCACCTGGACTTCTTTTCCTGTAATATCCATTAATGTAATGCGAATGGTTTCTGCATTTTTTAATGAAAAGGAAAGAGCGGAAATTTCGGATGAAGGATTTGGATATATCAATACATTGCCAATGTTCATAGTGTTTTCGTCAATCCCTGTTGTATAATGCGGGGTAATATAAACACGATAAATACTGTCATTACTTGTTGTTATCCCCAGGTTACCTGCGTTTGCCCTGATACCTCCAAACATATAACCGGCAAGCATCTGGACGTTATTTGAAAGATTATTTATTTTCAATACTCCGTTACTGTAATGAGCTATATTATCATTCGGAATAAATTTGGCATTAGCTCCCAGCAACCCCGAAAGGTGAGTATTCATAACTGCTTCCGATTTAACCCCGAATGAATTAGAAGTAAGTGTAGTAATGTCATTTATAAAAGGAACCAACGTGTCGTAAGTAAGAACACTGGTGGTATCATTAAAATTATTAACAGAAATGCCACCGAAAAAAGTAGTGTACATGGTTTGTTTTAACGAATCGAAAACAGGTAAAACCGCACAGGTATATTGGCTCATCACCTGGTGATAGTTTGTATCCGTAGTTGCCCCGGAAGAGTCAATGGTTATTGGTTCCTGATAAGGAAGATCAGCATTTTTTTGAAACACTCCTCCGTAAATTCCAATTGCAAAATTTCCATTCGGTTTCACAATGGGTGCAGAAGTAAAATCTCTTCGGTGAAAATTACTGGTGTCGGTTTGATAAGTAAAAGGAGATAATAGTATAGTAGTATCATTGTCAGTAATATCAAATTTTTTAATTCTGTCAGAATATATTTGTGTAAACAAAGGACCTGAAACGTGATCGTATCTTCCTGTAAATTTATGTCCTAAAAGTAAATAATAATCATTGCCCAGTTTTTCAAGCTCACCACCACATATTGCAAAGTTGGTGTCCGTTATCTGCCTTATGGATGAAGCAATTGGCAAGGCATTCATTACAGCATTAATCATGGTATCTACATTTATGGCAGTAAGTTTAGGGTAAGTAGCATAATGCAGCAAAGTACTGTCGTACCCATATCCACCTATCATATAAAGGTATTTTCCTTCCTGTATATATTCCATATTGGTGGAGCGCATAGGGTCAGCAATAGAGTGAGAAAGTTGATTCAAATCAGCAGAATAAATATTCCAGGTGGTAGTGTCTATAACTATCACCGCATCATTTTTATATTCTGCCGGAAACCCACTGTTGCTGTTTAATCCATGCAAACCATTGCTTCTTCCGCCAATAAATAACCATTTATCTCCTGATTTGGCAAATGCAAATGAATGAATTCCGGGAATATTTATTCCTGTGATAGGCTCTATTTGTATGGTATAGGGAGGTAAAGCACCAAATTGTGCTTTTACGGAAATGATGTTTATTAAAAACAGAACAACCGGGAATAATACTTTACAGATTCGGTACATAGGTTAAGAATTTTGAAATCGGGAACAAAAGTAATTTTTTCATTCTGTATTATTCAAATAAATAGTAATATTTGTTTTCTTACTTTTGTCCCACAGGCGTATAACCTTTACAACTTTCAACATTAATAAAGATGACAACAGAAGAAATAGCACAGGCACTGAAACTTACCGCCCAGCTGATGGAACTGCACGAGCTGAATCCGTTTAAGATTAAATCAATTGCAAACGCAGCCTACAAGCTGAATAAGACGGACATTGATTTACAGGGGAAAACATTGCAAGAACTGGAACTGATAGAAGGAATAGGCAAAGGAATAGCCGGAAAAATTAATGAGCTGCAAACCACCGGGGATTTAAAAGAATTGAAAGAAATGGTTGCTATTACACCGCAGGGAGTTATTGATATGCTTGCCATTAAAGGAATAGGTCCAAAGAAAGTAGGGCAATTGTGGAGAGAGTTGGAAATTGAAAGTATTGGAGAGTTACTTTATGCCTGCAATGAAAACCGGTTGTTGCTGCTTAAAGGTTTCGGAACAAAAACACAGGCGGAAGTAAAAAAACAAATAGAATTTTTTCAGTCCAATATTGGCTGGTATCATTTTGCCTCGGCTGAACAATTTGCAAATGATTTGGTAAACAAATTAAAGAAAAAATATAAAACAGAATTCGTTTCATTAACGGGAGCGATGAGAAGGAAATGTGATGTGGTTGATAAAATAGAAATCTTGGTTGCTTCTGAAGAGACTGTTAATATGGATGAACTGGAGAACAGGGCGCATATTAAAATTGAAATTATTAATTGTAAAGAAGAAGAATTTTATAGTAAACTGTTTGAAACAACAGCAGCCAAAGATTTTTCAATTTCAGATTTCAAATTACAAAATACCAATTCTGAACAGGAACTGTTTGTATTAAATCATCTTCAATATATAGAACCGGAACTAAGAGAATCCAATGATATAATTGCTTTGGCAAAAGAAAATAAAATCCCGAAACTTATTGAAGTAACAGATTTAAAAGGAATACTGCACAACCACAGCACTTACAGCGATGGAATGAACACATTGAAAGACATGGCAGAATATTGCAAAGAGTTGGGTTATGAATATCTTGGTATCTGCGACCATTCGCAGTCCGCTTTTTATGCAGAAGGAATGAAGTTGGATAAAATTACAGCACAACATGCAGAGATTGAAGAGTTGAATCAAAAGCTATTTCCCTTTAAAATATTTAAAGGCGTGGAGAGTGATATTTTAAATGATGGTTCGTTGGATTACCCGGAAGAGATTCTCAAAACATTTGATTTTATTGTCGCTTCCGTTCATTCCAATTTAAAGATGAACGAAGAGAAAGCAACTGCACGTTTGCTGAAAGCAATTGAAAATCCTTACACAACAATACTTGGTCACCCAACCGGGCGGCTGTTATTATCCCGTCCCGGTTATCCGATAGACCATAAAAAAATAATAGATGCCTGTGCTGCCAATGGTGTGGTAATCGAATTAAATGCACACCCGTACCGCCTGGATATTGACTGGCGCTGGATTCCGTATTGTTTGGAAAAGGGAGTAAAGATTTCCATTAATCCGGATGCGCACGAAAAGCAAGGTTACCACGACATGTATTACGGAACCTGTGCCGCCCGTAAAGGAATGTTAACAAAGGAAATGTGTTTTAATACTTTATCTTTACCAGATATTGAAAAGTATTTTACAATCCGGAAGCCTTAAAATAAAATTGTTGAATTGTTATATTTCTTTATTGTTGTCAAAACAAAAAAAATCACATTAGCAATTTAACAATAAGGCAATAAAACAATAAAAAAAATGCCCATATTAAACAGCATAGCCAGTTGGTGGATGAAAAAGCGAATGCACCAGATTGAGCTTTTTATGAAGTATCCTGATGATGTGCAGAACGAAAGTTTACGAAAGTTAATTGTTTCGGGAAAAGACACAGAGTGGGGGAGGGGCTATGATTATAAAAATATCAGTTCACTTAAACAGTTCAAAGAAAATATCCCGTTGCAGGATTACGAAACGTTGAAGCCTTTTATCGACAGGGTTCGCAAAGGAGAACAAAATATTTTATGGAATACAGATATTAAATGGTTTGCCAAATCTTCGGGCACTACAAACGATAAAAGTAAATTTATACCGGTTAGCCAGGAAAGTCTTGATAATTGTCATTACAACGGAGGGCGCGATATGATTGCTATCCATTGCGCACTGAATCCCGAAACACAATTGTTTACCGGAAAAAATTTAGCACTTGCCGGAAGTTTGGTAACCGATAATTTCGGAAGTTATGAATCGCAAAATGGAGATTTGTCTGCAATTGTAATTAATAATTTACCGGTATGGGCAGAGTTTTTCAGGTATCCCGATTTGTCCATTGCATTGATGGATAAATGGGATGAGAAGTTAGAAAAGCTTTCTAAAGCTACCATGCAGGCAAACATGGTAAGTCTTGCCGGAGTACCTTCGTGGATGTTATTAATAATGAAAAGGGTGTTGGAAGAATCCGGTAAAAAAACCATTGCTGAAGTATGGCCCAACCTCGAAGTGTATTTTCATGGGGGTGTAAATTTTCATCCCTACAAAGAACAGTTCAAAACCATTTTTAATAAACCTGATTTGAATTACCTCGAATTATATAATGCTACAGAAGGCTTCTTCGGAATACAGGACCAGCGAAATTCAGATGAATTATTACTGATGCTCGATTATGGAATTTATTATGAATTTATTGACGTTAATAATAATGAAAAAGATAATCCAAAAACACTTTCGCTGGCAGATGTGGATACCGAAACCAATTATGCTCTGGTGATTTCTACCAATGCCGGACTGTGGCGATATAAATTGGGGGATACCATTAAGTTTACTTCCTTATATCCTTTTCGTTTTAAAATTACAGGGCGAACCAAACATTTTATTAATGCCTTTGGCGAAGAAATTATAGTGGACAATGCTGATAAGGCATTGGTAATAGCCTGCGAAAAATCTTTTGCACAAATACGCGAATATACTGCCGCACCGGTGTATATGAATGATAACGAAAACGGGGCACACGAATGGTTAATTGAGTTTGAAATAAAGCCGGACAGTATTGAGTACTTTACCGAAATGCTCGACAATGCCCTCAAATCAATCAATTCAGACTATGAAGCGAAACGGTATAAGAACATAGCGTTAAAAATACCAATAGTGCATTCCGTTCCTCATGGCACATTTTACAAATGGTTTGAATTAAAAAACAAATTGGGAGGGCAGCATAAAGTGCCAAGGTTAAGTAATGAAAGAAAGTATGTGGAAGAAATACTATCTTTGATAAAAAATAAATGAATAAAATACTAACGTCATCCTGAGCTTGTCGAAGGACTAATATATAAATTCTAAAATTGAAACTCACCTTCGGCATATTTCTTCTTTCTTTGATAGTGTTATCACCAGCAAATTGTTTTTCTCAAAACAAGTATAAGCTCACCGCTACAATTACTACCGAGTCGGATTTTTTTACTACCGACAACCAGGCAAATGTATATGTGGTAAAAGCAGATGAACTTACCAAGTATGATAAAACTGGAAAAATACTTTATAAATACAGTAACAAAAACTTCGGAAACATTACTTCTGTAGATGCTTCCAATATGTTGAGAATAGTGGTGTTCTACAAAGATTTTCTACAGGTGGTTTTCCTTGACAATACGTTAAGTATTAACGGAGAACCCATAACCCTCGAAAAGATAGGTTTTCAGCAGCCGCAGCTGGTTTCCTCTTCTCATAATTCAGGTTTATGGATTTACGATAAGCAAAATTTTGAACTCTTTCGCCTCGACCAGAATCTGTTGAAAACCCAACAAACAGGAAACCTTAGCGCAACCCTCAATACTGACATTCAACCAAATTACCTGTTGGAATACGATAATAAAGTTTATCTCAATAATCCTTCTACCGGAGTTTTAATATTTGATATTTACGGAACGTATTACAAAACAGTACCTGTTAAAAATGCACTTCGCTTTCAACTCATAGGCGACTGGGTGTATTTTATGTCCGACAAAATTGTGAAGGCATACAACACCATTACCACCGAAGAAAAACAATTCGAAATGCCCCTGCCGGAATTTCTTAATTTCAGGTTAGAAATGGGAATACTTATCCTGCGAACAGACAAAGCAATTTTCCTTTATGCCGAACAATAAGAGTATTGTCCGGGCTGCACTCACCTTTGCCCAATGTAATAGTAAACTTATCAATAAAAATCTGTTGGCTTTTTATTCATTTGCAATAAAAAAACTTATGCACAATTTCATTTTTTTTCTTGCTCACCTTTTTAGTTTTAGTATTTTCGTCATCAATTTTTAAAACAATAATTTATTATGCACATAGCAATAGCCGGAAACATTGGAGCTGGTAAAACCACCCTCACCACTCTTTTAGCAAAACATTTTAAATGGGTTCCTCACTTTGAGGATGCTGACGATAACCCATACTTAAACGATTTTTATGATGATATGCAACGCTGGTCGTTCAACCTGCAGGTGCATTTTCTTAACTCCCGTTTCGGGCAGGTTCAAAAAATCAGGCACAGCGGAAAAACAGTGGTGCAGGACAGAACTATTTATGAAGATGCCTACATATTTGCGCCCAACCTTCATTCCATGGGGTTAATGACCACTCGTGATTACAACAATTATTTTGCTCTTTTCAAATTAATGGAATCTTTCATCTCTCCTCCCGATTTATTAATTTATCTCCGCGCTTCCGTTCCCACCCTGGTAAAACAAATTGAAAAACGCGGGCGCGATTATGAATCTACTATCAACATTGATTATTTAAAAAGATTAAACGAACGCTACGAAGCGTTTATTTCGTCTTACGAAAAAGACCATAAAGATGCAAAACTAATTATTGTAGATGTTGACCACAATAATTTTAACGAAGACCAGGAAGACTTAGGAATTATTATTAATAAAATAAATGCCGAAATAAACGGGTTGTTTTAGAAATACATTTCCGCAAAGACGCAAAGAGCGCAAATAAAAAAACTCCTTACTTTTTCAGTAAGGAGTTTTTTATTTTAATTTATCGGTTATTCTTTTATAATTTTACGTCTAACCACTTGCGTATCGTTTTTAGTCAATTCTATCACATACATTCCTTTTGCTAA
>JANYDQ010000221.1 GCA_025363555.1 Bacteroidota bacterium
GTTAGCGGAGATTTTTTCTGGTACCACAACGATGAAAACCAGCTTTCTTATTGTATTGCCGATTCTACCGGGCATGGTGTTCCCGGAGCATTTGTTTCTCTTCTTGCCTTTGGTTCATTAAGAGAATCGTTTGAACGGACCAAACATAAAAGCGATGTTAATACTATTGTTACCAAAGCAAATAACCAGTTTAAAAAAACACTGAACAACAATGCCAACCAGGACTCTGTAGAGTTAGGTTATTTTATTTTGGATAAAAAAAACAATAAATTAAAATTCTGCGGGTTTAAAATCTCTCTTTTTGTTATACGGAAAGCACAACTGATAGAGCTAAAGGGGAGTAAATTAATTTTTGGAAGCGATACATTAGAGGGGCTGGAAGACGGCATGATTCAAACTTTCGATTTAATAAAAGGCGATACTATATTTATGTCTTCTGATGGGTTTATGGACCAGTTTGGAGGAAAGGACAATAAAAAATTCTCTACCAAAAGATTTAAAATGCTCATTTCCATCATCGGCTCCCACCACCCCGATAACCACCGCGATGCACTCATGAAAGAGTTTCAGGGTTGGAAAGGTAATAACGAACAAACAGATGATGTTAGTGTGTTTGGGTTGACAATTGCTTAAAGGTCTCATTTTAAATAATCCTTTATTCACTAATCATTCTGTCCAAATTAATTGGTAACAACCGGAATAATTTGTCCGATAGCTGCTTCCAGTTTACTTAGCTGTTCCTGCAGCGCAATTAACTTTTCATAAACCACTATCTCTTTTAGGTTACCATCATAAAGAGAAGGGCTAACTTCTTTTTTAAGCAGTTCTAATTTATGATAGAACTCCATTTTTGCTTTTGATTGATTGTCCATTGGCGTGTATTTTTTAAAGGGCATGAAACCACCAAGGCATTTTATTAAACCCCCGTGGTTAGTTTTTAATTCTGCTAAGCAGTAAAATGGGCTTCAGAAGTAATAGCGATGCTCAACACTTTTGATATTAAACAATTTTTTTCTGCTTCTTTTGTAATTGCCGTAAACTCTTCAGCTGTAATTCCTGCAACAGAACCTGTAATAGACAAATGAACCGTAGTTATACTCATACCCTCCATAGCTACAGAGGCTTCCGTATCTAACGAAGCCGGGTTTAATCCTTTTCGGGTTAATATAGCCCCTACCGCCATCGTAAAACATCCGGCATGTGCTGCCGCAAGCAGTTCTTCGGGGTTAGTGCCTGTTACCCCCTCTTCAAAGCGGGTTTTAAAACTGTAATTGGTGTTGTTTAAAACCCCACTTTGCGTGGTTAATTCTCCTTTGCCTTCCTTTAAAGTGCCGGACCAATGTGCTTTTGCTGTTCTTTTCATTTTTGTTTGTTTCTTTATTAATTTACTTAATGCTTCATCATATTTTCATCTACTGCAATACCCAAACCCTTTGCAATTGACATTCCCAAGCCTATATCAGCCCTGAAAAAATGACACAACTGGCGGTTAATAATGTCATTTTTCTTTTCTCCGGAAATGCCGCTCATAGCTCCCACTATATTAGTTATCAGGTTTTTTCTGTCTTCATCATTCATTGCATTGCGGTATAACATGCCCGGCTGTGTGTAATGGTCATTATCATTTTCGTTCCTGTCGAACCAATCAGCAACAGAAGACTCCAACGGCATAGCGGGCTCTTTATAACTTTCATCCACCACTATATCATCAAAGCTGTTCGGGCGGTAATTAGGATTTGCTCCCCCGTTATCCCCTACCTGCATTTGCCCGTCACGCTGATAATTAGAAACCAAATACGGACATTTGTTTACCGGCAGGTGTTCGTAATTTACTCCCAGTCGGTAGCGGTGCGCATCAGGATAGGAAAGCAATCTGCCCTGCAACATCTTATCGGGCGAATAGCTGATACCATCCACCACATGTGCAGGGGCAAAAGCAGCCTGTTCCACATCGCGGAAATAATTTTCAGGAATTTTATTCAGCTCTATCTCTCCAACCTCCATCATCGGGAAATCATGGTGAGGCCATACTTTCGTAAGGTCAAAAGGGTTCCATTTAAAAGTTTTTGCCTGTTCGGGTGTCATCACCTGGATTTTCATCATCCATTTTGGAAAGTCTTTTCTCTCTATCGCCTCCACTAAATCCCTCTGTGCATGGTCAGGGTCAATGCCGCGCATTTCATTAGCTTCACCGGCCTTAAAATTCTTTATTCCCTGGTTGGTGATGAAATGAAATTTTACCCATACTTTATCATTGTTTTTGTTGAAAAAAGAAAACGTATGGCTTCCAAAACCGTGCATGGTACGATAAGAAAAAGGTGTTCCCCTGTCGCTCATCAATATCATTACCTGGTGCAGGCTTTCCGGGTTCAGGCTCCAGAAATCCCACATCATAGTGGGGCTTTTACAATTTGTTTTCGGGTCGCGCTTTTGGGTATGAATAAAATGAGAAAACTTTTTAGGGTCTTTAATAAAAAACACAGGGGTATTATTTCCTACTAAATCCCAGTTTCCATCTTCCGTATAAAACTTAAGGGCAAAGCCTCTCGGATCTCTTTCAGTATCCGCACTTCCTTTTTCTCCGCCAACCGTGCTGAAACGAATAAACATTTTTGTTTCCTTGCCTATTTCCGAAAATATTTTTGCCTTCGTGTATTTAGTAATGTCGCGAGTTACCTTAAAAGTTCCAAACGCACCCGTACCTTTTGCGTGAACCACTCTTTCCGGAATCCGTTCGCGGTTAAAGTGTGCCATGTCTTCGTGCAGCAAAAAATCCTGCAGCAATATAGGTCCGCGGTTACCTACTGTCATCGAATTTTCGAATTCCGTATAAGGAATGCCGCTTGCCGTGGTTAATTTTTTTTCTTCCATAATTTTTTTTGTTTTTTGTTTAAATTAATTTTACCGGGCACAAAGGTGCAACAATATTTCTATCAACAAAACTGATATTTTCTATCTTTGCATAGATAAAATCTATAACTATGAATTTACAGCAGCTCGAATACATCATCGCAGTCGATAACAACCGCCACTTTTTAAAAGCAGCCGAAAAGTGTTTTGTAACTCAAGCCACCTTGAGTATGATGATTCATAAACTGGAAGAAGAACTGGACGTAAAAATATTCGACCGCAGCAAACAGCCTGTAAAACCAACCGAAACAGGCATTAAAATTATTGCCCAGGCAAGAAGAATAATTTCGGAAGCCACACAAATGAAAGAAATAGTGAAGCAGGAAAAGGGCGAAGTAAGTGGCGAACTCAAAATAGGCATTATCCCCACCCTGGCCCCATACCTGCTACCCCTCTTCCTCAAAAATTTTATTAATACCTATCCCCATGTAAAATTGGTTATCACCGAACACACCACTGCCAGCATCATCAGCCGTCTCAAAACTGGCGAACTCGATGCCGGAATCCTGTCAACTCCATTAAACGATGCTTCTATCAAAGAGCAGGTGTTGTTTTACGAAAAATATTATTTGTATGTAAACAATAAGGAAAAAGGATTCGACAAACAGTATGTATTGCCCAAAAACATTGATATTAACCGGCTATGGTTACTTGAAGAAGGCCATTGTATGCGCTCGCAAATACTTAATTTCTGCGAATTAAAAAAACAACACGAGCAGGAAGAAAGAATTCATTATGACGCAGGAAGCATTGAAACTTTAAAAAACCTGGTAGATAAAAATTATGGCATCACCATTATCCCCGAACTGGCTACCAATAACTTTACGCCCTTGCAAAGAAAGCGTTTGCGGCAGTTCAAAGCTCCCACACCCGTGCGCGAAATAAGCATTGTTATCCATCGCGAATATGTAAAACATAAAATTATTGAAGTGCTTACCACTTCCATTCTTTCAGTTATTCCACGCGAAATGAAAAACCCTGAAAAATTAAATGTCATAGAAATCAGCTATCCCCTTTAGTATTAAAACTCATACTATTTACCAGCATCAGCAAGTTTCAGCTTTTTTGCATTATAGGTCTCATTTAGTTTCCTTGTAAAAATATCCAGTTCCTCCGCCACCGTTTTTATGTAGCCCGAATACTCCTTTAGTTTAATAGCATCCATCTCATGCTTTTCAATAAGGGAAGCAAAGCCAAGTATCGTAGTTACCGGTCTTCGTAAAACGTGCGAAATATCAAAAGCTATTTGCTCCAGCGTTTGTTCGTACTCCTTTCGGTTGCTTATGTTTTGAAACGTACCATACCAAACCACCGTTCCATCTTCTTTTTTTTCTGGATTCGCTTTCCCCAGGTGCCAGCTTACACTCCCGTCTTCCATCACCACCCTGTATTCAATGTCCCACAAGGTGAGATTTTCAAAAGAGGTTTGAATACTTTTTTGAACCATCTCAATATCGTCCTTATGAATAACACTAAATGCCAGTTCGGGGTTTTTCATTATTAATTCCGGGCGGAGGCTTGGGTGAAGAGTCGATATTCCTTTGCTAATAAAAACAAAATACATACTACCCTTTGCAGTCATTTCAAACTGGTAAATAACACCCGGAGCATTATCCGTTAGCTTCCTAAGCTTTTCAGCACTCAACTCTATTTCCCCCTTTTGCTGAAGAATAATTTTTCGCGCATTCAAAAACTCCATAACCTTTTTAGCCAACAACATCAGCGCCTTCTTCTGCTTTTCCGAAATAGTCCTTGGCTTGTCGTCCAATATACACAACGTACCCAGCACATTTCCCTTCGGAGTCTCCAAAGGAGCACCCGCATAAAAACGAATATTCGGACTCCCCGTAACAAACGGATTATCCTTAAACCTCACATCTTCCAGTGGGTTCTGAACCACCAGCACCTCTTTTGGAGTGTGAAGCGCATGCTGGCAAAAAGCCTGGTCCCTTGGCGATTCATCAGGCACATTGTCTCCGAACTTCGATTTAAACCATTGCCGCGTATCATCTATCAGCGAAATCAACGAAATAGGAGTGTCGCAAATAGCAGCAGCAATCTCCACTATCTCATCCAGCTCTCTGTCTTGAGCTGTATCCAGAATTTGATAATCTGTTAAATCCCGCAGACGTTCCCGTTCATTCATTTTTATTTTTGTAAGTTCAGTTGTTTTGTTTTATTACCACGGCTATTTAAAAACAAAGATTACAAACATAGTAAATAACGTTATTTTTCGCCTTGTTTTTATTTCTAATCGCAAAGATAAACTAATTCTTTCACATACATTTTCCACCCAAAGGGCGGTACAGCAAACCCCATTAGTAAGCAGCACCATAAATAGTTTCGGACCCGCCATCGTGTAAATAAAAACAATAAAAATAATTTGGGCGGGCAACTTTCTGCTTTGTCGAAAATGTCCTCCCGCCTTCACGCGGTATCTTTTTTAGATTTTATTTTATTTCCCTACGGGGCTATGGATAAAAAAAGGATACTTCGCGCGAGTCGGGCGCAGTTTGATAATGTATCGCTTTTCCGAACGCTGAAGTATGCCTCCCCTCCGAACTTGAATAATTAAAACCAACATAACAAAGACAAACAAACTTTCCGAAATTTTTTTATCTCTTTTACCCGCCTCTTTAAAAATGATGCTGGATACAATAAAAGACAAACATGCAAAATCAAAAACACCAGCTCCTCCCCCCAATAATAAATAATATTATCAACAATTACTTTTATATAGTTGGGAATAATAATAAAATTGAACTTGCTAAAAGCCAAAAAGAAAAGCTAAAACGATAAAACGAAAACCTCAGAATCAAAAAAGAAATCGCAAAAAACCTTCATAATATAAAACATTGCAAGTAGTTCAAACCAGATAAAAAAAACCCCACCCTTTTTCAAGAGCAGGATTAGTTATTCGTTCAAATTAGTTATTCGTTGATTTACGCCACCACAATCTTCAAATACTTCACAACTATTTTTTTACTTGCAGAATTAGTAACAACAATAAACTCACCACTACCCAGAATCCCACTTTTCACAACCTCCAGCATCCTACCAAATTCTAAAGTTGTTCCGCTACTACAAACCCCCGTTTTCAAATTCTGTCTGCAAACAGTCACAGTCACATCCTTAGTCTGCAAAATAAACTGCATCTTATGTTTTGCAGGAACATCAGTAGCAAACACCCGCGAAGCAAATTCTTTAACACTAATATTCCTTGCTTTTTTCGCAGCAGTCGGTTCAACACTTTTCTTAACCCCGTTAAAAGAAGCCTTTTTAGCCAGTTCCTTATTTCCCACAAATTTTGCATGCGCTCTGATACCCGCAATCAGAAACATACAAGTAGCCATAAAAGTATCAACCAAAATTTTATCATTCCCACTCAACGTACTAATATCCTGTTTCAAATTTATTTTAGTAGTATTCATTCCCCACGCACTATCATGCAAACCCGAAAAATCCGAAAGGTTAACAGCCGTAAAACCTTTAGCATTCAATGCAGCAGCATTTCCCGTAGCATTAATCCTTGCCAGAGTAACCTCATAGCTTGTATGAAACAAACCAATATTCCTGTCACTAATCGTTTTATTAAGCGTCCCAACACCAAAACTCCCCTTACTATCAGTAATAGTTCCAGCAGCAATACACTTCCCGATAGCATAATCAAGCTTCGCAGTCAGCCGAAGCATATCATCCATAAACTTATTACGTTTCGCAGTATCACCCTTATTCAACTCCCTCAACCCCGGAGTAGTCACCATTTCATTCACCGCCTGCTTCTGCACATCAAAAGTATCCGTCTTCCACGGATTAGCAAAATCAGCATCCAATGCAACCACACCCGTGTAATTAGCCACAAATAAAGCCCTGAGAACGTCCCCGAAAGAAACCACATCTTCTATTTTTATGTTATTCATTTTTAAAAAGTATTTAATTTTTGCAATATTGCGTGTCAAAAATAAATAATTATTTAATACCATGTGTTTTTTTACAAAAAAAAACAGAACCCATCGATTCACCCTTAACCCCCCATAAAATAAATCATCAAACAATAGAATCCATTTCCTAACCTCTCAAATCCATTCCCGAAACAGTAGAATCATGTTCCTAAACAATAGAATCCAATTCCTAAACAGTAGAATCGTATTCCGAAACCGTAGAATCCATTTCCGAAACACTAGAATCGTGTTCCAAAACCGTAGAATCCATTTCCGAAACCGTGCGTTATTTTATTAAGTAACACATTATTAGCATTTTAATGTTTTTGGCGCCCTCAGCCCAAAATCATTTTTTCTCTTTTCAATCAACAACCTTTTCTCTCTGGTTCTCTCTGTCTTCTCTGCTTTTCTCTGTGTAATAAAAATCATAAACAATGTCCTTTTATTTTTTCCTTCTCAAAATCTCCAATTCAAAATTCCTTTGCTCTCATCCCCCACTTCATAATTCTCCATCTCTCCAACTCTTAAATTCAACAATTCCCTTACCTTTGCACCCCGATAAAAACAAAATGTTCAAACAATACGATGTCATAGTAGTAGGAGCCGGTCATGCCGGATGCGAAGCAGCAGCAGCAGCAGCCAACATGGGCTCCTCCACCCTGTTGATTACTATGAACATGCAAACAATAGCCCAGATGAGCTGCAACCCCGCTATGGGGGGCATAGCCAAAGGACAAATTGTAAGAGAGATAGATGCAATGGGAGGATATTCAGGAATTGTTACAGACAAAACAGCAGTACAATTCCGAATGCTCAATCGCTCCAAAGGACCTGCCATGTGGAGCCCCAGGGCACAATCAGACAGATGGAAATTTGCAGAAGAATGGCGCTTAATGCTGGAAGCCACACCCAGCCTCGATTTCTGGCAAGATACAGTAAAGGCATTAATAGTTGAAGAAGGAAGTGTGGTTGGTGTTCTCACCGGTATGCACATTGAAATCCGAGCAAAATCAGTCATTCTAACCAACGGAACGTTTTTAAATGGTTTAATCCATTTAGGTGAAAAGCAATATGGTGGCGGCAGAGCAGGCGAAAAGGCAAGTACCGGCATCACCGAACAATTGATACAACTGGGCTTTCAGTCGGGCAGAATGAAAACAGGAACACCACCACGTATTGACGGGCGTTCGCTGGATTATTCCAAAATGGAAGTACAGCATGGAGATGAAAACCCAAGCAGGTTCTCCTACCTCCCTACTCCACAATTTGACTTTAAAGTAAAACGAACCGATGCTTTTGCCAACGGACCCGAAGGACAAATACCTTGTTATATCACTTATACAAACGATGAGGTGCATGAGATATTAAGAACAGGTTTTGAAAAATCACCTATGTTCTCCGGGCGTATCCAAGGATTGGGACCAAGATATTGTCCGAGTATAGAAGATAAAATTACCCGGTTTGCTGAGCGCAACCGTCACCAGATATTTGTTGAACCCGAAGGCTGGAATACAGTGGAAATTTATGTAAATGGTTTCTCCACTTCCCTGCCGGAAGATGTTCAATACAAAGCATTGAAAAAGATTCCCGGGTTTGAAAATGTAAAAATGTTCCGCCCTGGCTATGCCATCGAGTATGATTATTTTCCACCACAGCAACTGAACTTAACTTTGGAAACGAAGTTAATCAAAAATCTTTATTTTGCCGGACAAATAAACGGAACTACCGGATATGAAGAAGCAGCTTGCCAGGGGTTAATGGCAGGTATAAATGCACACTTAAAAGTAAATAATAAAGAACCATTTATCCTTTCCCGTTCCGAAGCTTACATTGGAGTATTGATTGATGATTTGGTTACTAAAGGAACAGAGGAGCCTTATCGTATGTTTACCTCAAGAGCAGAATATCGTATTTTGTTGCGCCAGGATAATGCGGACATTCGACTTACACCAAAGTCGTATGAATTAGGGTTGGCTAAAAAGGAGAGGTTGGATAGAGTACATTTCAAACAGGCACAAACCAATGAAATAATTAATTATTTCAAAAAGGAAAGCATAGAACCTTTGGAGATTAATCCGGCACTGGAAGCAATTGGCTCCTCTCCTATTATCCAAAAAGTAAAAATGTTTGGTATCTTAACTCGTCCAACAATTACTATTTTAGACTTTGCTATTTATTCACCAAAGGTAAAAGAATTCATTTCAAAGTTTGATTTGGAGAGCATTGAACAGGCTGAAATATTAATGAAGTATGAAGGATATATTTCAAAGGAACATGAGTTGGCAGATAAACAAACAAGATTGGAAGACCTGGTTCTCCATGATGATTTTGATTATATCCGTTTGACTTCTTTATCTAAAGAAGCCAGGGAAAAACTTACAAAGGTGAAGCCAAGAACAATTGGGCAGGCATCCAGGATATCCGGAATAACACCTTCCGATGTTTCTATATTAATGGTATATTTAGGAAGATAGTTTCACGTGGAACAATGAATAAAATTTTGCTTTGCGTTGGGTTTAATAGTGCATTTCTTGGTTCTGTATTTTCTAAAAAGGACACAATAAAAACTTTTATTTGGATACTTTGATTCAGAAAAAGGAATGTTCTTTGCTGCTGCCCAAGAATAAAAAAGCAAGATATTTATATAAATACAAGAAGATAGAAATGTTGGATTCGACCGGAAATATGTGTACTGCTTATCCAGGACAAATAACTGGTTATTGGGTGAATAATGTTTTTTATAAAAGCTTCAAGACAATTTACAAGGACAAGAAAGTTGATTTTTTCGCTGAGGAAATCACGACTGGAAAAGCAAGTTGTTTATATTCCTATAATGGTGAGCAAACAAATAACCAGTCAATTTATATTTTTAAAAAGAGTTTTCAAAAAGAAGACTATTTTGTTCAGGAAAACATTAATACAAAGACAGAATTGGATGGCCACCCTCCAAAGGGAGAAGATAAATCAGAGGCGTATTCAGAACCCTTAGTATTTCATGACGAACAGCCTTATTTGCAATTCTTCCAATCCTACTTGTCGGATTGTAAGGATGTAGCCGTTAAATTTAAATCACAATGGTACTCACAGCGTGGAATCTATGTTCAAAGATTATAATAAATGTAAATAGTTCCACGTGGAACAAACGAATAATTTATGAAAACATTAAGCACCTGTCCAATATGTAATTCATCTCAAACCAGTCCTTTTTTGGTTTGTAAAGACCATACTGTTTCACGTGAAACATTCACAATTGTTCAATGCAGTACCTGTGGATTTAAGTTCACTAATCCCAGGCCTGAAGAAAACAAATTAGGAGATTATTACAAGTCAGAGGACTATGTTTCCCATTCAAATACCAAAAAAGGATTCATTAATTCAACCTATCAATTTGTCAGGAAATATACTTTATTAAAGAAGCTCCAACTGATTTCAAAGCACTTTAAAACAGGAAATATTTTAGATATTGGTTGCGGTACAGGGGAGTTTTTGAATACATGTAAACAGGCAAAGTGGAATGCAATCGGAATTGAACCTAGTCCGGATGCACGGAAAATGGCAAAGGAAAATTTTGGTTTGGATGTAAGAGATGAAGCAGAAATAAACAACCTGGAACGCGGAAGTTTTGATGTCATTACCATGTGGCATGTTCTGGAACATGTTCCAAAGCTAAACGAACGAATAGAAGATTTAAAAAGATTAATTAAACCTAATGGAATTATAATAATCGCGGTACCCAATTGCAATTCTTTAGATGCTCAAACGTATAAAGAAAACTGGGCAGCCTATGATGTGCCAAGACATTTATATCATTTTACACCCAAAGATATTGAGTCCGTTTTTAAGAATCACGACTTAAAATTATTCAGGGTTTTGCCAATGGTATTCGATTCATTTTATGTTTCCATGTTGAGCGAAAAAATTAAAACCGGGAAGACAAATTTCATTAAAGCAATGTGGAATGGTTTTCGTTCCAATATGGCAGCAATTAAGACAGGAAAAACCTATTCCAGTCAAATATACCTTATTCGCAAGTAATAACCCGTAAAATTGAGCAGTAAACGTTGTTTTGTGCTCCTGTTTGCCGTTTCTCCCTTCTAAAGTACCCTAACCCTATAGCCGCGGAAAAAATCAAATGCTGAACGACTGTTTAAGTCAGCGCTACAACACCTACTTTTGCTGGTGGTTTGAGGCATCAGATTGATTGTAAATAAAAAATTAAAACTAAAACAGCCAAATATCAGTATCGAATTATACTTTTGGAATCAAATTCAAAATAACAGATAGAACAATAAATGGATATTTCCTATATACTAAATCACCTTGGCGAAGAACGCGAAGAGTACTACGGAGCTGTTGCTCCTCCCATATTTCAATCCGTTAATTTCTGTTACAAAACAGTAGGGGAGATGCGCGAAAAACTTAAACGGGAATTGGAAACACCTTTTTACACAAGGGGCTATAACCCAACAGTGGAAATACTTAGAAAGAAGTTAGCAGCACTGGAGGGAGCGGAAGATGCGCTTGTTTTTTCAAGTGGAAGTGCAGCTGTAGCAGCAGCAATAATGAGTGTTGTAAAAGCAGGAGACCATATAGTTTGTGTACAGAAACCTTATAGCTGGACCAATACACTTATCTCTAAATACCTTGTTAAATATGGCATTACATGCACTTTTGTGGATGGGGGAGAGGCGTCAAATTTTGAAAAGTCAATAAAGGAAAACACAAAGTTAATCTACCTGGAAAGCCCTAATTCATTAACGTATGAGTTGCAGGACATTCAAGCAACAACAACCTTTGCAACAACAAAAAACATAATTACCATTGTAGATAACAGCTACAATTCCCCGATTAATCAGCAACCAATTTCAATGGGTGCGGACATGGTGGTACACTCAGGAACCAAGTATATCAATGGACACAGCGATGTGGTGGCGGGTGTTGTCTGTTCCACACACGAACGAATAATGAAAATGATGGCAGAAGAATATATGACCATTGGAAGTGTAATTTCTCCCCATGATGCAGCTTTGGTTTTGCGCGGTTTAAGAACACTTGACCTCCGGGTGAACCGAAGTGCCGATTCTGCATTAAAAGTTTGCGGAATGCTGGAAAACCACCCTAAAATCAAACAGGTTTATTATCCCTTCTCCACCAATAATGCGCAGTTGGAATTGGCAAAGAAACAAATGAAACAGGGTGGAGGTTTGCTAACCATTGTTTTGAATACAGAAAAGGAACATGAAGTGGAAATGTTTTGTGATAGTTTGAAACGCTTCCTGATGGCTACTTCCTGGGGTGGTTACGAGTCGTTGGTGTTTCCGCTTTGTGCATTAGCAGCAAGCAAAAGTTTTGAAAATCCTTTGCCGTTTAACATGGTAAGATTATACATTGGCTTGGAAGATGCAGATTTATTAATTGAAGATTTAAAACAGGCATTGGAGAAAATGTAATGCCCTTTTTTATTTTCCCTCTCCGATTGTTTTTCAATCTATCTTTGCGGAAAATTATTTAGTATGAAAAAAATAAAAGTTGCTATTAATGGTTTCGGAAGAATAGGCAGAGTTTCCTTTCGCGTGATGATGGAGCGCGAAAACATTGAGATAGTCGCGATAAATGATTTAACAGATAGCAAAACATTAGCACATCTTTTAAAATATGATTCTGTACATGGAATAATAAATGCGGAAGTTAAATCGGATGAGAAAGCAATTATTGTGAATGGAAAAAGAATAATTGTTTATGCAGAAAAAGACCCGGCAAATCTTCCCTGGAAAGACTTAGACATTGATGTGGTTATTGAATCCACCGGGCATTTTTTAGATAAAGAATCGGCAGGAAAACATATTACAGCGGGTGCAAAAAAAGTAATTATATCGGCACCGCCAAAAGACAATGACGTTAAAACTATTGTTATCGGCATCAACGATTCGATATTAAATGCAGATGATATAATAATTTCCAATGCTTCGTGTACCACTAACTGTGCAGCGCCAATGGTGAAAGTACTGGATGATAATTGGGGAATGAAAAGCGGGTACATCAACACCGTTCATTCATATACCGGGGACCAGCGCCTGCACGATGCGCCACACAAAGATTTGAGAAGAGCAAGAGCCGCAGCGCTTTCTATAATTCCCACTTCTACAGGCGCAGCAAAAGCGATCACAAAAATATTTCCTCACCTGGAAGGAAGAATGGGAGGAGGGGGAATGCGGGTACCTGTGCCTGATGGGTCGTTAACAGATATTACATGTGAGCTTACAAAACCTGTTACTGTAGCGGAAATAAATGCAGCTTTTAAATTAGCAGCGCAAACAAATCTTAAAAACATTTTAGAATATACCGAAGACCCTATTGTTGGAATTGATATTGTTGGGAATAAACACTCCTGTATTTTTGATTCGGGTTTTACTGCCGTTGTGGGTAATATGATTAAGGTAATTGGCTGGTACGATAATGAAGTTGGTTATTCCAATCGTTTGGTAGATTTAATTATTAAAATTAGCTAATAGGCAATAGCGAATAGAAATCAGGAAAAGCAGGAAAAGCAGGAAGAAAAATAGTTATTTATAATATTTCAACACCAAATCATTCCCGTCAAAAACCGCATAACTGTTGTAGTTTACCCATTCTCCCAGGTTAATGTATTTGCTTTTTTCGTTTAGCTGAATATCTAATGGAAGATGCCTGTGACCGAAAATAAAGTAATCGAAGTGTTGTTTTTGTAATACTTCTTTTGCATAAATAGCCAGCCATTCGTGTTCTGCACCAACAAACTTTTCTTCATTTTCTCCTCCATTGGAAGCTCTGCTTGTATGCGACCAGTAGTGCGCCATTCCCATTCCGAAGTTAGGGTGAAAGCGGGCAAACAGCCATTGACATACTTTATTTGCAAAAACTTTTTTAATGAATTTATATCCATAGTCGCCCGGACCTAATCCATCACCGTGACATAGAAAAAACTTCTTGCCATTGTATGTTCTTTCAATAGGTTCTCTGTAAATAGTAACACCAATTTCTTTTGGCAAATAGTCAAACATCCACATATCATGGTTGCCGGTAAACATTGTTATAGGTATCCCGGAGTCGCTTATTTCAGCGAGCTTGCCAAGCAAACGAAGAAATCCTTTGGGGGCGGTTTGTCGGTATTCGAACCAGAAATCAAACACATCACCCATTAAATAAATTTCTTCCGCATCTGCTTTTATTTCGTCCAGCCATTTAACAATAAGCTTTTCACGAACAAGACTCTTTTCGTGGTTAGGTGCACCGAGATGAAAATCGGAAGCAAAGTATATTTTTTTGTTGGGTTTCAAAGTTGTTATTTATCTTTTGGAATAATCTTCGGGTGCTTTGTATGCGTGTATAATAGCAAGAATAACAATTTCATTTTCTTCTTCGTTAACAATGTAATGGATGTGATAAGGAAATTGTTTTAACATCAGAGTTCTGACATTTTTATATTTTATTTGAAACCCTTTGGGGTATTCGGCAATGTATATTATTGCTTCTTCTATACGAACTAAAAACTGCTCGGCAAGTTTTGGATTTATCTTTTTGTAATAATCAACAGCATCAATAACATCTGTATTAACAGCGGGACGGTTTACAAAAGCATAATTCATAAACTCTTTTTTATATCATCTATAGTCTTTTTAAAATCCTGAATATCTTTTGGATTTTTATAATAATCACTTAATCGGTCTTCCAAAATTTGTTTTTGCCAGGGGGCTAGCTCAACTGTGTTTTCAGCCTCTTCTTTTAATAAGTCAGAGTACTTAGCTTTAAGATTTTGCCAATCTTCAATAGGAATAAATACTCCTGTGGTGTTTCCTTTCGTATCGTGAATAAATTGTAGTGTCATCGTTTTCGGTTTTTTATTTCTTCTACAAAAATACAAAATAGTATTACAACTTAAAATTGTTTATTAAATCAAAAGGATTAATCAAATTAATATTAAGCGTGAAACGTATTGTTTCCTGGTACTTTACATCATTTAACTTTTTATAGTATTTAAAATCATCACAAATTAGTAATGGAAAATAAATTTCAAATATCTTTTTGGGCAGAGATAAACATACACCGGCATCGTATAAAAACTTTTGGTTATATATACCATCATACTCTGTTGTTCCAATATCTGCATAAAGGTTAATTGGTATTTTAGCATTACCTAAAGAGGATTTTAAATTCAATGCAACTATCCATTTGTTAGTTTGTCCAAAATAAGAATAAAACTTAAACCCACCATCGGTTTCGGTAAACTGATTTGCCATTACACCCTTTGTTTCACTTCTTCCTAAATAAATATTGTCATACAAATAATCCTGGTAACCGCGCTGACCGCTCAAACGAAAACGATAATCTTTTGTGGTGGATTTATTTTCACCAATGAAAGTACCCGCAAACAGGCGCACGTCAAAGCTTTTATTTTTATTTTTATAATTGTAAGAATATTTTAATGTATAAGATATTTTCTTAAAGTCTTTGTTTGATTGATAATTTGTACTCATTTCAAAAGGATTAATTGCATCATTTCTCTTGATTTTATAGGTAATATCGTTATAACTAAAATTCAATTCTTCTCTTCCGTAAACCGGAGGTGTAAATTCATATTTACCAAAATAAGAGTCCTGAATGATGCTTATATGGCGGTATCGCAAAGAATTCGTAAACGCACTTCTATACTTTGGTTTTATTTCAAACAAAACTTCAGGAGCAATTTTATTAAAATCTATAGTGAAAGGATCGTTAGAATAATCATATCTTGTAGCTGTTATTCCAATTGACAGATTTAAATTACTCGTTCCTTTGCCAGTAACACTTGATAAAGGTTTCAGATGATACATCACCTTCCCGTACCCTGCCAAATCCTTCTGTGCAAAGCTATACATTGGCATCAACTGAAATTCAAATTTCTTTTGCGGAACAAGATTATTATAAAAAGCCATTCCCACCATTCCTTTATCGTATTCGTTCCAGCCAACAACTGGGGTATAAAACAATTGTATTTTATCAGGGTTATCAAGGCTTCCAAGAAACTGAATGCTGATTGGTTCCACCTTTTTAAATAACCCTTTTGTTCTTATAGAATTATTATTTCTATTGGTTTCGGGCATAGTTTCTTTATAATCTATTTTAAACTTATCCACCTTGCCAGCCGCAAAGCCCAATGTTCGCTTGCCATCAAACCCATCGAACGGAATTTCACGAATCACTTTATTATCTTTTATGGCTTGTATAAAAAGAGGTCCTTTTATTTGTCCTTTGTTCTTAACGGTAATATCCCACCCACCATCGGCATTGGTATAGAACTTATGTACGGCAGTTATTTTATAATCCAACTTCTTTGTCGAGCTAATCATATCATCAAAAAACCATGACAAATCTTTTCCGGTTGACTCCTCGATAACTTTGCGAAAGTCAGAAGGCATAGGATGTTTATAATGCCATTCATCAAAATACTTTTGCATGGCTTTGTCCATAATACTATCTCCTAAGTAAGCACGAAGATAATCGAACACGATGGCTGTTTTGTAATATACATCACAGCCGTAATTTATTTCGGTGTAATCATAAGCGGGAAGTTCGATGGGCTGGTCTTCGTTCTTTTTTGCAGTAAGCAAATATCCTAATTCATATTCTGCTTCGTGTTTATATCTTTTTAAATGCAAAAGTTTTTCCATACCATTGCCTAATCCAATACTTTGTGCCAATCCTGTTTCGGGATATTTGGTTTGAACATACCGGTTTTCGTTATACGAATTAATTCCTTCGTCCATCCATGCGTGCATACGTTCGTTGCTTCCCAGCATTCCATAAAACCAGTTGTGTCCCACCTCGTGAGTGATAACTACATCCAGCTCAAACGCATTGCCGGCACTGCCTATAACGCTAATGTTGGGGTATTCCATTCCTCCGCCTGCACTGATTGTTCCATCCACAGCCGTGCAATTGTTATACGGATAATCACCATTCCACAACGAATAATAATGTATGGCATCATTTATATAATTTATACTCTTTGCCCACAAATCCCCTTCGGCATTGGTAAACATAGCCCATGTGGTTACTTTGTGGTGAGTGTGCGGTGTTATTACTTCGCCTTTTAATACATGATAACGCTTATCACAAAACCACGCAAAGTCGTGTACATTGGTTTGTTTGAAACGTAGCGTTTTGTAAACAGAATCAGATTTAGGAAATGCCATATCTGCTCTGTCGTACTCTTTTAATGCCTGTGTTTGTTCTGCATTTTTATTCAACCAGACCATTTCTTTTTCTCCGTCCACCATGTCTCCTGTTGCGCCCAGCACATAGTTTTGAGGCAATGTAATGCTTACATCAAAACTTCCAAACTCTGAATAAAACTCTCCCTGGTTCAGATAAGGCATGTAGTTCCATCCGTTCCTGTCGTACACTGCCGGCTTAGGATACCACTGTGATATTTGATACGATTGCCCGATATGCCCTAAACGGGAAATTTTTCCGGAAGGAATTTTTACATGAAAAGGAGTGCTAATTGTAATACTAGCATTGGGCGATAAAGGCTCTTCTAAAAAGATTTTGCAAATATCAATACTGTCTTTCACAAACTGCCATACCACACTTTTGCCGTTTACCTTAAAATCAAGACTATCAATGTATCCCAATTCATCGTCTTTTGCATAATACATTTTTGTATTGCCATCTTCCAGCAATTGTTTTGCAAGCGAGGTAGAATTATCTTTATACCCGTTTGCCCACAGGTGCATATAAATAAAGGAAAGCGGAGTAGGGGAGTTGTTTTTATAAATGAGTGTTTCATCTGCACTCAATTCGTTTTTAACATCATTTAGTTTTACATGAATGGTATAATTTACTTCCTGCTGGAAATAGGTTTGGGCTTTTGCAGTGAATAGCGAACAGGAAATAGCGAACAGGAAATAGGGAATTTTTATAATTTTTTTCATTAAGTAAAATAAACTAATAATTTAATTGAAAAGGAACTGTTGCCCCATCGGGGCAGGATATGGAATTAGAAAAAGAAGTGGTAATGTTATTTTTGGTAACCTTCCAACTCAAATTTACCAACCTTGGGGAACAACCATCCACACCAATTAATTTCATAGCATTTACCGACATGCCGGTATAAAAGAATTGGTTATGAAAAGTAGGATTGTTAGAGTTTGGACTCACCACATCAATATATATACTATCATTACTATTGTATGGAGAAGTATTTATTATATTTATATTTAAATAAGAAGTGGGGGCGTTGTCTGTAAGAGTAAGATTAACTTCTTTTGATGTTTTTTTGACTACATAATCGGACCTGGTATTACCACATTCTAACCAATAATTATTATCCAGCACACCTGCCCGAAAACTAAAATCAAAGCTTCCATCGGAATACGTTTTAACAGAATCAATAAATGAATAATGTCCGGAAAGTTTTTCTCCTGACCACAAAATAACATTTACCCCTCCAACCGGATTTCCAGTGCATCCGTTTGTTACCTTTCCATATAATCTGGTATTAGATTTTTTACAGGAAAACAAAACAGAAAGAAGAACGAAGTAAACAAAATACTTTTTCATTCAACAATAATAAGAAAATTTTAAATGGCAAATTGTAAACTACTATACAAATTTTAGATTCTTCACTCCGTTCAGAATGACAAATTCAGTTTACTAAGGGTTAGCGGGCGGCTGC
>JANYDQ010000225.1 GCA_025363555.1 Bacteroidota bacterium
ACATCGAGCAACGATTTCACATACCATTTTATTTCAGTGATATCTTCCTCCGCCTGTGGTTTTAATTTTTCGGTACTCGGACTAAACATCATGTACCAATGCGATATTTTCAAAACATTTTTTTGAGGCATGAAATAGGTATGGTAGGTAGCCAACAGTTTTGACTTCACCTCCACCTGGCTCAAACCACATTCCTCCATCACTTCCCTTCGTGCTGCTACCGTTTCTGTTTCTCCAATTTCAATTTTCCCTTTGGGTAAATCCCAGCATCCTTTCCTGTAAATGAGCAATACCTGCTGCAGTTCATTTTCCACAATGCCTCCCGCAGCTTCTATAATTTCATATTCGGCGGAAAAAGATTCGAATGCTTTAATTGCATTTGAGGCATGCAAAACCAATCCCTTACTTTTATTATCATTCAAAAAAAAACAACCCCATCTTTTTTTTAAAAGCAGGATTGTTTTTAATTCATAATTCCATGCTTACCCTTTATAAGCCACAGTAATAGTATCCGATTCCAAACCTATTTCAGCATTTTTATAAACCCCTCTTACCTGCAAATCCACGCTTTCTGCTTGCCCGGCAGCGGTAAGCTGGCGGAAATAACCGAATTTTGAACCTCTGAAAGTTGTTACCAGTTTTAATGGTTGCCCGGTGATGGCGGCATACAGGTTATGAACTTCGATAATGGAGCTATCGGTATGAATAATAATTTCGTGAGGAATTACTTTTACAGTTAATGTTGGTTTATACGTGTCTGTTTCAAAATTTTGAAGCGGACCTAAAATAGTCATTGCATCGCCAATGGTATCGTCAAAATTATCATTTGCCATCCATATAGTTCTGCGGTTTTCAATAAAATGCCAGATACCTGCTTTACCCTGTACCGGAGGTACTCCCAAAGTGGGTGTTACCGGAAATGGGTTCATAGCCTCTAACACATTGCCATCCAGCAACTGGTCTTCATACGTGGTTAGCCCTTTTACCCAACTGTTAAAAGTTACACGACTGCTGTTGATAAATAAATTCAAGGCATTGGCACCTTGAATCCTTTCTTTGTCTGCAGTAGGAATACCTAATGTGGTATTATAAACTCCCACTTTGTCTGCAATATTATTTAATTGAGCGCTTGCACCCGCTTTTGTGGGTTTTCTCCACGGTCCTCTGATTTGTATTAGCATAGTTTTTAAGTTTTAAGGGTTAATTATTATTTATTTTGTTTATTATATTGATTTTCAAGTAATTAAATTTATGCCGCTCGGGATTTATTCGTTAATTCCCGTGAATTAATGATTAATTCCCGTGAATGAACGGTTAATTCACGGGAATTAGTCGTTCCCTTGGCTAAGTGAAGAGTTCCATTGGCTAAGTGAAGAGTTCCATTGGCTAAATGAAGAGTTCCGTTGGCTAAATGAAGAGTTCCCTTGGCTAACTGAAGAGTTCTCTTGGCTAAATGAAGAGTTCCCTTGGCTAAATGAAGAGTTCCCCCGACTAAGGAAATTGCAGATTTTCTATAAAAACTAAAAATCCGACTACGAACATTTTCGCTGCCGGACTTTAGTATATGGGAATAAAATTTATTTTTAAAACTTAGGCGGTGAGTGAGTGTGTGTGTACAAACACTACCTTTCAGAGGCATTGCATTAAATGAGTGGTTATCTGTTTGCATTTTTTGTGAACTTTTGTTCGACAAATGTATGATTATTTTCGATTTCTGCAAAATATAAAAAAAAGAGGGCAACTTTCGCTACCCTCTTTTTAGAATTTAGATATTAGAATTTAGAATTTTTTACAGCTTTGCTTTCACCTCCACCATTTCATATCCTTCTATAATGTCGCCTTGTTTAATATCATTAAATCCATTGATGTTTAGTCCACATTCAAAACCTTTTGCCACTTCTTTGGCATCGTCTTTAAAACGCTTTAATGAACCCAGCTCCCCTGTGGTGAACCACAATGCCATCGCGAATAACACGTATTTTGGTGTTGCGGGTAACATTTCCGTCCAGCACCATACAACCTGCTATGGTGCCCACTTTGGTAATAGTAAATACTTCGCGTATTTCTATATTGCAAACTATTTTTTCTTCAAATTCAGCAGCCAGCATACCTTCCATGGCGGCTTTAATTTCGTTAATGGCATCGTAAATAATAGAATACAAACGGATGTCAATCTGTTCGGTTTCGGCTATTTTGCGGGCTGTAGCCGATGGGCGAACCTGGAAACCGATAATGATGGCATTGGAAGCCGAAGCCAGCAATACATCCGATTCGGAAATAGCTCCTACCGATTTATGAATAATTTTTACCTGTGCTTTTTCGGTAGAAAGTTTTTGAAGCGAATCTGCCAGTGCTTCCACCCAGCCATCCACATCACCTTTCACAATTACATTTAATTCTTTGAAATCACCAATAGCAAGTCGTCTTCCAATTTCGGCCAGGGTAATGTGTTTGTGCGTACGAATGCCTTGCTCGCGCTGCAACTGCAAACGCTTGGCAGCTATTTCGCGGGCTTCGCGGTGTTAGCTGCTGTTACAGCGGTTGCTATCAAAGCACCTTTTGCCTGGATATCGACATTGCTGTCGGCAGGATACGAATGAGTTGTTTGCTCACTCCACTATTTTTTCGCCTGCTAATTTGTCATAGTTTCACTATTCGGACCGCCATTTGACTATCCGCACCGGATTTTTATTAATCTGCCGGGCGGCTTATTCTGTTTGTTAACAGGGCATTTTCAACAGCTAATAATTTTCAGATGGCAGAACTAAAATTTCACTACTTTTGCATTCCTTTAATTAAAAAATAAATAAATTACATGTTAGATTTTTTTACAAAAAGTGTTTCCAAATTATTCGGAACCAAATCAGATAGAGATTTAAAAGAGATTCAACCCCTATTGGAAAAAATATTGGTGGAGTTTCCCAAACTTGCCAACATTTCCAACGACCAGCTTCGGGAGAAAACCATAGAGTTCAAAAAACAGATTATTGATTTCTCTTCCAAAGAAAGAAAAGAAATTGAGGACATACAAGCAAAAATAGAGGCAGAGGAGTCAATGGATGTGGAAGCAAAAGAGTTGCTGTACGAGGAAATTGACGGGCTTGAAAAAACCATAGTTGAAAATAACAAAGAAATTTTAGAGCAACTCTTGCCCGAAGCTTTTGCAGTGATGAAAGAAACGGCAAGACGTTTCAAAGAAAATGCTGTGCTGGAAGTAACTGCAACGCAAATGGATAAAGACCTTGCGGCAGAGCGCACTTCCATTGAAATTAAAGGCGACAAAGCCTATTGGAAAAACACATGGGATGCAGCAGGAATAGAGGTTACCTGGGACATGGTGCATTATGATGTGCAGTTAATCGGGGGAATTGTGTTGCACCAGGGAAAGATAGCGGAGATGGGAACGGGAGAGGGAAAAACACTGGTGGGTACTTTGCCAGTTTACCTGAATGCCTTGAGCGGACTGGGTGTTCATGTGGTTACGGTAAATAATTATTTGGCAAGAAGGGACTCTCAATGGAACGGACCGCTGTTCGAATTTCATGGTTTAACGGTGGACTGTATTGACAATACCGACCCAAACTCTGAAGAGCGCAGACAGGCATACCTGTCCGACATTACTTTTGGAACGAATAACGAATTTGGTTTTGATTATCTGCGCGACAACATGGCACGCAGTCCGGAAGATTTGGTGCAGCGCAAACATAACTATGCCATTGTGGATGAGGTGGACAGTGTATTGATAGATGATGCACGAACCCCGCTGATTATTTCGGGACCTACCCCAAAAGGCGATAACCAGGAATTTGCACCCCTCAAGCCACGAATAGAAAAATTGGTAACCGCACAAAAGGCGTATGTAAACACCGCACTGACGGATGCCAAAAGATTATTTGCCGAAGGCAAAACAGGAGAAAAAGAAGGCGAAGGTGGAATGGCACTGCTGCGCGCATACAGGGGATTGCCAAAGAATAAAGCATTGATTAAATTTTTGAGCGAGCCGGGCGTACGGGTGGTTTTGCAGAAAACAGAAAATTTTTATATGCAGGACCAATCGCGGGAAATGCACAAGGTAGATGCTGAATTGTATTTTGTGATTGATGAGAAGCATAACTCCATAGAGCTTTCAGAAAAAGGGTTGGAATTAATTTCTTCTTCTTCCGAAGATGCCAAATTTTTTATGCTGCCTGATATAGGTGAAGAAATTGCAACACTTGAAAAATCGAGCCTTTCGCTGGAAGAAAAAGTGAAACAGAAAGAAGAACTGATTCGGGATTATTCCATCAAATCGGAACGGGTGCATACCATTAACCAGTTGCTAAAGGCGTACACGCTGTTCGAGATTGATGTGGAGTATGTGATTATGGACGGAAAAATAAAAATTGTGGATGAGCAAACCGGGCGTATCATGGAAGGAAGAAGGTATTCGGACGGGTTGCACCAGGCAATAGAAGCGAAAGAAAATGTGAAGGTGGAAGATGCCACGCAAACTTATGCAACCGTTACCTTGCAAAATTATTTCCGGATGTACAGCAAACTGGCCGGTATGACCGGAACTGCGGAAACAGAAGCCGGGGAGTTCTGGAGTATTTACAAGCTGGATGTGGTGGTGATTCCTACCAACAGACCCATATCACGTATCGATTCGGAAGATTTGGTGTATAAAACAAAACGCGAAAAATACAATGCCGTTATTGAAGAAGTAGGCAAATTTGTGGCTGCCGGAAGACCCGTGCTGGTGGGAACCACCTCCGTGGAGATTTCGGAATTATTAAGCCGTATGTTAAAACTGCGCGGCATTAAGCACAATGTATTAAATGCAAAGCAACATCAACGGGAAGCGGAAATAGTGCAGGAAGCAGGGCAGTCAGGAACGGTTACCATTGCTACCAACATGGCGGGAAGGGGTACGGATATTAAACTGGGACCGGGAGTGAAAGATGCAGGTGGTTTAGCCATTGTGGGTACCGAACGCCATGAGTCGAGAAGAGTGGACAGGCAGTTGCGCGGACGGGCAGGAAGACAGGGAGACCCAGGTTCTTCACAGTTTTTTGCTTCGCTGGAAGATGATTTGATGCGTATGTTTGGCTCTGAACGTATCGCTAAACTGATGGACAGGATGGGCATTGAAGAAGGGGAAGTAATACAGCATTCCATGATTACAAAATCTATTGAGCGGGCGCAAAAGAAAGTGGAAGAGAATAACTTTGGTACCCGAAAGCGATTGATTGAATACGATGATGTAATGAATTCGCAACGAGAAGTGATTTATAAAAAACGCAGGCATGCCCTGTTTGGTGAACGACTGGCAATTGATATTGCTAATTCCATTTACGATACCTGCGAAACCATTGTGAATGAATACCACGATGTGAAAGACTTTGCCGGATATAACATGGAAGTGCTCCGGGTGCTGGCTATTGAATCGCCAATAAACGAAAACAATTTTGAAAGCCTGGATGCACAGGAAGTAACAGAGAAATTATATCACCAGGCGGAAACAAATTATACGAACAAAAATAATTTTATTGCATCGAATACCGTCCCGGTAATAAAAGATATGTTTGAAAATCCGTCTAATCACTATACTGAAATTCTTGTTCCGCTTAGCGATGGTATAAAAACATTGCAGGTGGCGGTGAACATGGAACGAGCCATAGAAACCAAAGGGCGCGAAGTGGTGTTGAACCTGGAAAAAGGAACGGCACTTTCGATGATTGATGATGCATGGAAAGAACATTTGCGCGAAATGGACGAGTTGAAACAATCGGTTCAGAATGCAGTGTATGAACAAAAAGACCCCTTATTGATTTACAAATTTGAATCGTTCGAATTGTTTAAACGAATGATAAGTGAGGTGAACAAAGAAATGGTTTCGTTCCTGATGCGCGCTAATTTGCCAAACGAAAATAATCAGCAGATACAACAAGCCAGGACACAAGCACCACAACGACAGCCACAAACGCAAACCAACAGAACGGAAACCTCCGGAACGGAAGAGCCGCAGCAACAACGCCCTAAGCCACAACCCGTGAGAGTGGAGCAAAAGATAGGACGAAATGACCCTTGCCCATGCGGAAGCGGAAAAAAATATAAAAACTGTCACGGGAAATAAAACGTCTTAGCCCTTAAGGAATAAAAAAATTCTGTTCTTTTATCAGGAACGGAATTTTTTTATCCATCTCCCTATATACTATTAATTTACTTTGGGCGTGGATACTAACCATCCCGGTAATTTTATCAGGCACCCTGCTATTTTGGATATTTACTGCTCTTGGTGTAAAATAAAAGTATCGTTTTAATTTTGAAGGTTGGGTATTTTAGAACTGGCAAATTGTATGAAACCTAACTAACGCCTTTCATTATAATATTACTTTAATATTTAACTAATGAAAAAATATTTTCAGAATATCTTTTTAATCGTTCTTTGCCTTGCAGAAATTCCAGTTCAACAACAAAAGCAAAACCAGCAACCTTGCCTTCCTGCATACTTACTAACTTGGCTGCTGCTTCTGCGGTTCCTCCCGTAGCAAGTAAATCATCGTGAATGAGCACGTTCCAGTCTTTTTGAATTTCATCCACCTGCATTTCTATTTTCGCCCTTCCGTATTCCAAATCATACTCATAAGCCATTGTTTTAAAAGGAAGTTTGCCTGCCTTTCGCACAAGGATAAATGGAATGTTTAACTTGTTTGCCAAAGCGAACCCAAATAAAAAGCCACGACTTTCCACACCTATAACTGCATTGATATTTTTAGTGGAAAAATGTTTTGCAAACTCATCAATGATTTCGTTACACAATGTTTGGTTATGAAAGATAGGAGTGATGTCTTTAAATAATATTCCCGGTTTCGGGAAATCCTGCACATTGCGAATGGTTTCTTGTATTTTTTGCTGTAGCATACATTATTCTGTTTTTAAATAAGGTGCAATTTTACGGTATGTTTCGTCATCTACCAAATCTGTTTTCTTTATATCTTCAATATTTCTGAATTTCCCATGCTTTTCGCGATAAGATATTATTCCATTAACTGCATTCCAGTTGAGGTAGGGGTGTTTTAATTCTCTTGAAGTGCAGGTATTAATATTTATTTTTTTTATTTTCGATGCGTCCACCCAAACGTATTTTTCGATGGCATCATACTTTTCTTTATCAAATTTCCATAACTCCATCAGTTGTTCTTTTGAAGAATATCCTCCAAGTTCTTCTCTGTGTTCAATAATTTTCTTAGAATAAAATCCTTTGATTCCCCTGATTTTAATCAAGGTTAGAGAGTCTGCTGTGTTAAGTTCTACAAGGATGACTTCGGTTTTGGGTTTCGAGGTTTCAGATTTAGCTGTATCCTTTCTTGCATATTTATGGTTTATTGTATCTGCTTTTCTTTCAGGAATAATAATGTATGATTCTATTGATAAGTATAATTTCTCCTGGATACAATACATCTTTTTTACATCGGCTTTGCTTCTGAACTGTCCGCCCTTTTCTTCATAGTGCTTGATAACGTATATTTGTTTATCTGAAAGTCCCATTCGTTTCCATTCACTTTCAGGAAGATTGTTCGGATTAAAATTAAACCGATCGCCTTTTGTGGTAGTTGATTTATTCTCTTTAGAATAAGTTGTGTAATGTTTGTTTTGTCCTTCTTCTTTACCTAACGAATCAGATTGAGATTTTACTGAATCTGAAAAAGAACTTAACTGCTGTTCGTATTTTGAGAAATCAATTTTCTCTGAAGAAAAGAAATGCTGGGAAAAATTTAAGTAGAGAATGATTACAATAATTATTGCAAGCAATACAAGCGCCCCGTTTCGTTCTCGCCTGTGGTACGACATAAAATCACGAAAGAATTGTTTCATTTTACGAATTACGAATAATTACAAATTTACAAATCAATAGTTGTTAATGCTTAAAATTATTCTTCTCCCGCACTTTTCTTTTTCGTTAAATAATAAACAGGAATACCCGCAAAAACACAAACCAACCCGAAGCCGGTATTTCTTCCGTCATATATTATAAGTATTGCACAAATGGCGATTGCTGAAAGAATATACAATGCAGGAATGAGCGGATAACCAAATGCTTTGTAAGGTCGCTCGACATCGGGTTCTTTTTTTCTTAATACAAAAAGTCCGGTGATGGTGACGATGTAAAATATCATGGATGCGAACGTTGAATAATTTACTAAGTCTTTATAAGTGCCCGAAAGGCACAATGCACAAGCCCAGATACATTGCGTCCATAAAGCGAAAGCAGGAACATCATTATCATTAAGTGTTCCTGCTTTTTTCAAAAACAATTTTTCTTTTGCCATTGCATAATACACTCTTGCTCCTGAAAGTATCAATCCATTGTTGCAACCAAAAGTAGAAATCATGATTAACCCTGCCATAATAAAGAGTGCTACGTTTCCAAAAATCATGGTGGCTGCACCTGCCGCTACCCTGTCGTTGGTAGCAAACTGAATGCCCTGGCTGAATGCATCGTGAGCTGCCGGGTTGCCCTTTAAAGGAAGCAGAGCAAGGTATGCCACATTTGCTAGGACATATATTAACGTAACCAGAAATGTTCCAAGGAATAAACTACGTGGAATATTTTTCTTCGGGTCTTTTATTTCTCCTGCTATAAAAGTTACATTGTTCCATGCGTCAGCAGAAAAGAGTGAATTGATAATGGTAGAGCCCATTGCACCTATTAATGCAAAACCCGCAAGGTGAGTAATGCTTATAGTACCGTCTTTATTTACGGTGGTTGTACTTGCATCCCAGGCACTTTTAAAATTTTCCATCAGGGTGTTTGTTTTAAATGCCATTGCAATGCCAAGTACAATAAGGGCAAACAGGGCAAGTAGTTTGGTGGAGGTAAATATAAGCTGAATCATTTTCCCGTTTTTGATTCCTCTTGTATTAGAATACGTAAGCACTAAAATAGTGATGATGGCTAATATTTGTTTCCATGTGATTACCCATGCACCATTACCAATATTTAAAATCTGATTTTGAAGTTCAGGAAAAAAGATGGCGGTATAATTTGCAAATGCCACTGCAACTGCTGCTATCACTCCGGTTTGAATAACGGTGAAAACGGTCCAGCCGTATAGAAAGGAAACTAAATTTCCAAATGCGCGTTGAATATAAACAAACTGTCCTCCTGCTTTGGGCATCATTCCTGCCAGTTCTCCATAGCTCAATGCTGCCATCACAGTGATAACGCCTGTGATTACCCACAGTAAAAGTAAATAACCCGGAGAGCCCACCGTTCTTGACATGTCGGCACTGACAATAAAAATTCCGGAGCCAATCATTGAGCCGGCTACAATGCTTGTGGCGTCTATCAGTCCGAGTTCGCGTTTTAATTCTTTTTCCATAATTGTAGCCTCACCCTTAATCCCTCTCCAAAAGGAGAGGGGTGCTTGTTAATTATTAGTTTTAAAAAAGAAGGACGGTTAATTTCCGTCCTTCTTTTATTTATATAAATCAAATTTTATTTCTTCGGATTATTCAGTTTGCTGTTCTTTATACTATATCCGAAATAAATAGCAAAACCAATTACCAGCCATATTATTAATCGAAGCCAAGTATCACCGGGCAGGGCAACCATCATTGCCAAACACGATACGATTCCTAAAATGGGAACCAACGGAACCATTGGGGTTTTGAAAGCACGGGGCAAATCGGGTTGTGTTTTGCGCAACACCATAACTCCTGCACACACTAAAACGAAAGCAAGCAATGTGCCGATGCTGGTCATTTCGCCTACTACACGGGCAGGAACGAAGGCGGCAAACAAACTTACAAATAACATAAATAATAAATTCGATTTACTTGGAGTTCCGAATTTGGGATGCACCTTTGAAAATACTTTTGGTAACAAACCGTCTTTGCTCATGGAGAAAAACACGCGAGATTGTCCCATCAGCATTACCATTATCACAGATGAATAACCTGCGAGAATAGCAATGATGATGGCTTTGTTGAGCCAAGGATAGGCAGGAACTACTACACCGTTTGCTCCTGCTGTGCCCATGTGGTCTATAGCAACTGCAACCGGGGCAATGCCGTCTGCACCCTGAAAGCTGGTGTAATTGGCTACTCCCGTCATCACGTGTGCAAACAAGAGGTACAACACCGTACATATAGCCAGAGAAACTAAAATACCAATGGGCATATCTTTCTTCGGGTTTTTTGCTTCCTGCGCGGCAGTAGAAACGGCATCGAAACCAATGTAGGCAAAGAAAATAATTCCTGCCGCCCTTACAATCCCGCTCCAGCCAAAGCTGCCAAAGTCGCCTGTGTTTGCGGGGATATACGGATGATAATTGGCTGAATTAATAAATCCCCAACCAAGAAAAATAAATATAAGTACTACCGACACTTTTAACGCAACAATAAAATTATTGACTGCTGCCGATTCGCGGGTTCCTTTGATTAATAAACACGACATTAATACTACAATAAATACTGCCGGAAAATTTACCATGCCGTGAACCACTGTGCCATCAGCCAATGTAGCGGTATCGAAAGGCGACATGGTAACAGATGCCGGGAGGTGAATATCATAATTAGACAACAGCTTTACGAAATACCGCGACCACGAAATGGAAACAGTTGCCGCACCCACTGCATATTCCAGCACCAAATCCCAGCCTATAATCCAGGCAATAAATTCGCCCATGGTAGCGTACGAATAGGTGTAAGCACTGCCGGCAACGGGTATCATGGATGCAAACTCTGCATAACACAACCCTGCAAATGCACAGGCAATTGCTGCTATTACAAACGAAATGGTAACTGCCGGACCTGCATTATTGGCTGCTGCTCCGCCTGTGATGGAAAACAAACCTGCACCGATGATAGCCCCGATGCCTAATGCTACAAGCGAACGGGCACCCAATGTGCGTTTCAAACTTCCTGTTTCTTCCGTGGCTTCGTGCTGAAGCGCGGTGATTGATTTTTTAACCCAAAGATTTGCCATTGTTTTTTGAAATTATAGTTTATAAATTACGTTCGTTCATTAACACAGAACAACGCATATTAATTTTATTGCGTTTCAAATATAGATAAGTTTTGAAAATAATCAGGAAAATATTTTATGAGGAGAGTTTATTCCCTCACCCGAAATATTCCAGGTTTTAAAACAGGAAGGATGTGTTTTCCGAATTGTTTTACAATGGTGAAGAGAAAAATAATTTTAACTTTACACAGAATTTTAAAAAACAAACATCATGAAAAAACTTAGATTAATTTTAATTATATTATTGATTGGAGGCACTTGTTGTGCTCAATCTCCGGAGTGGTTGTGGGCAAAACGGGCTGGAGGAATGGCGGATGATAAGGGTTACAGTGTGAGTACGGATGCAGGTGGTAATGTGGTGGCGACTGGTGAGTTTAACACCCCTTCCATTACTTTCGGGACGACTACGTTGACCAATTCGGGAGGACCAAATTATCCGGATGTTTTTATTGTTAAATATGATGGGTCGGGAAATGTGTTGTGGGCGGTGTCGGCAGGGGGAGGATTGGCTGATGGTGGTTCGGGAGTGTGTGCGGATGGGGCAGGAAATGTATATGTTACAGGTTATTTTAATAGCAGCAGTATTACGTTTGGCACTATTACGCTGACAAATATGACAGGGAGCGCAGAAATTTTTGTAGTGAAATATGATGGTTCGGGAAATGCGGTTTGGGCAAAAAGGACTGGCGGTACTTCAGCTGATTTTAGTAATAGTATTGCCATTGATGCAGGGGGCAATGTTTTTATAACAGGTTGTTTTATCAGCCCGTCCATAAGGTTCGCCATGGATACGTTAGTGAATGCAGGGGCGTATGATGTTTTTATTTTAAAATACGATAGTGCCGGAAATGAAGCATGGGCAAGGTCGCCTAAAGGAATTTTGAGCGGGACTTCTAATGATTATGGACTGGGTGTGACAGCGGATGGAAACGGAAATGTGTTTGTGACGGGTTATTTTCTAAGTAATTCTTTGAAATTCGGGGTATTTACCTTAACCAATGCAGGAGGCGGGGATATGTTTATAGTAAAATATGATGGTTCGGGAACGTTACAATGGGCAAAATCGGCAGGAGGGTCCTTGGGCGACCGCGGGGTCGGTGTTTGTACGGACTGGAACGGAAATGCTATTGTAACAGGGTGGTTTAACAGTACTTTAATTACTTTTGGAACAACACATTTGATAAATGCAGGAGGGTGGGATACTTTTATTGTTAAATATGATGGCTTGGGAAGTGTGGTTTGGGCAAAAAGAACAAACGGAACTTCTGATGATTATGGGAGAAGTGTTACCACGGATGTTAGCGGCAATGTGTACGTAACAGGAGACTTTCATAGCACAACGATGACGTTTGGACCATGCACTTTGTCGAATGCAGGAAATGCGGATATTTTTGTTGCAAAATACGATGGTTCGGGAAATGAGTTGTGGGGAAAATCGGCAGGTGGACCTTCGGATGATTTTGGTTATAGTGTTTGCACAGATACGAGTGGTGCTTTGTTTATCGGGGGGAAATTTAACAGCGGTTCGGTTGCCTTTGGGGCAGATACCTTGGTCAATGTTGATACCAGCACGGCTACCCCGGATATTTTTATAGCTGCGCTGAATGGTACGGTGGGTATAAAAGAAGTGCAAAGAGGTGCCTGGTTTTCTTTATCGCCTAACCCGCTAACTTCCCAAACTACTATTATTTTTTCGGGTGAACATACTTTGACCGGTTCGGCAGGTATGCATACTATAAGAATAACAGATGTGCTGGGCAACGAAGTAAAAAGGCAACTGGCAACCGGCAACAGTGCATTAATAGATATGAGTGGTTTTGCAAAAGGAATTTATCTTGTGAGGGTTGAAGAGGCAGGTTTGACAGGATTACCAACCCGTGTTATGAACAGGAAGATAGTAGTGGAATAAGAGCTAAATTAGAAATTCTAAAGGATATACAAGAAGTGGAACTCTTAAATACCCTTATTATATATTGTCCCTACGCGACTTGTATAGGTAATCGGTGGATGTATACTATCGATATGTAATCCCTACGGGATAACTAAAGTGTGGTTGTATGCCCGTTTGGAGCAAAATATCGGTAGAAGGAGAAAATGAAACTATGTCTCGTCCTGAAAAAGGTTGACGATTTAATTGTTTTGTACACCCTTTTTAAAAAACCTGCCAGGTTTACTAATTATAAAATAAGTTGGGCGTGCCCCTGCGGGTCGGGCTTTCCGCTTCAATCTTTTTTGTCTCCCCCTTTATCCAACGCAACAAAAAAGGATTTCCGCTGCAATCCCTCACGGTGCGTTTCCAGAACATTGCCGCTATTGAGGTCGATTATTTCTGAATATTTTGATTTTTGAGGGGTTGTACAACGGCTACTTATGTTATCTGCTGTTGCTCTTTCTTCTGTCATCGGTTTACAATTAGTTTTCGTGTCGCTATTCCGTTCTTTGTCGTAACGTAAATAAAGTAAACTCCGTTGTTGTCAAGCTGTAAGTTTGTTGTCTTTTGTGTTGTCTGTGTTTTTATTATCTGTTGTCCAAGCACGTTTGTAACTGTTATTTCTGACTTGTCTGTTGGAAGCAAAATTGTAAACTGTCCGTTTGTTGGGTTTGGATAGATGGAAATATTTGCCGATTCAGTATTAAATGTTGCTATACCTGCCGGTTGTGTATAAACAGAAATAAAATTACCGAAAGCAGTAGGTGTTTGAAATCCTGTAATCGTGTCTGAAACCATATTAGTAGTTGTATTTATTACACTCACTGTCCCACTAATATAATTTGCAATATATGCCTTACTACCATCAGGAGTTATTGAAATTCCAATTGGGTGGTCGCTAACTGTAATGGTAGCCGAAACAGTATTTGTTGTTGTATTTATCACACTCACTGAATTAGAGCCTTGATTCGTAACATATATCTTACTGCCATCGGGCATCATACTTATTCCCGTAGGATTTGTTCCAACTAGAATTGTATCTGATACTGTGTTTGTATTAGTGTTTATTACACGTACTGCACCAAACGAGATAGGAGCGAATAGCTTACTTCCATCAGGACTTAAACATAATCCAAATGGTGCTCCATTAATTGGTATGGTATTGGAAATAGTATTTGTAAAAGTGTTTATTACATTTATTGTACTACTCCAATAATTTGCAACATATACCTTGCTACCATCTGGACTTACACATATTCCCTTTGGTCCTACACTAATACCAATTTTTGCAATAATAATATTTGTCAATGTGTTTATTACAACTAATGTATCGGGGCTAACACACCCAACATATACCCTACTTCCATCGGGGCTAACACATACACCATAAGGTTGGTGTCCTACATTAATTGTGGTTGAAACAGTATTAGTAGATGTGTTTATCACACTTATCGTGGTATCGTTAAAATTTGTAACATATACCTTTGTTCCGTCAGGACTAACGGATACACCATAAGGTTCATTACCAACTGGAATTGTATTAACAATGGTATTTGTAACTACATTAATAACAGAAACACTATTATATCCTTCATTGATTATATATGCAGTTTGTGCAATGCTAAAATTTACTGAAATTATTAGCAGTGCAATTGTTGTTAAGTAGAATTTGTTTTTCATTTTGTTTTGCGTAGTCGCCACATTAATTGTTTGCTTACTCTCTTCGGTTTTCAGCTACCCCGTTCGTTACGTGCGGTCTTGCAATTGCAGATAACATATTATTATATGCACCTGCAATATTACTATTTTATTCATTACCAAGCGCCTCAAAAAATATACGCACCTTTTGGGCAGGATATATGAACCTCTTCCCCGGCTTTGGGACTACAAATTTCAACCCGCCTTTGTCCATTTTAAGGCAAAAAAGCCTGTTTCGGGAATCGGAGACCTCAACCAGGGAAAGTTAGAGGACTTCCGGGAATATTAAATCACTTTCCGGGAAAGTTAGAGGACTTTCCGGTAACATTATCCTACTTTCGGGGAGTATTGAATCACTTTCCGGGAGAATTAAACCACTTTCCGGGAATATTGAATCACTTTCCGGGAGAATTAAACTACTTTCCGGGAAAGTCCTCTAACTTTCCGGGAAAGTGGTCTCCGATTTCGGAAATGAGAAATAAAATGCCTGGTAAGCCAAAAGTGGAAACAAAAAAAGAGGCTTCCTCTTTTAATTTGAGAAGCCTCTTTATTGAAACGGCAATTGATAAACTAACTGTGGAGAGCATCAGGCTTAACTTAATGACATTGCCTTACAGTCTTTAAAGTGTCGTTACCGAATGTTCGTTCTTTAGGTAGCGCAGCGTGAGGGATTGTAGCGGAAATCCTTTTTTTGTGCGTTGGCACTTCGACAGGCTCAGTGTGACAGCGGGGGGAGAAAAAAAGATTGAAGCGGAAAGCCCGACCCGCAGGGGCACGCCCAAATAGGAATCAGGCAATAGGAAATAGGCAATAGGATGGGGAGGGGATAAAGGGAAGGGGTGGTTATTTACCCCCTCCCCATAATAAATATATGATGTATAGACTGTTCTGTTAGATTACCCCTTCATCATACGCTTTCTCGCCATGCAATGAATCATCCAATCCTTTGTCTTCATCTGCTTCGGTTACTTTTACAGGAGTAATTTTATTTATTAATATCAGCATTAAATAAGTAAACAGGAAAGCATAAATACAGGTTCCGATAACTGCTATTGCCTGTTTGGCAAAAAATCCTGCACCTCCGCTCATCAGTCCGTCAGCGCCTGCTGCATTCATAGCTTTGCTTGCAAATACACCCAATAAGATAGTTCCCAGGCATCCGCCAATACCGTGAACTCCCCATACATCCAGGGCATCGTCCCATCCCATTTTATTTTTTAAATGAACCGCTAAATAACAAACCACACCAGCCGCAATACCAATAATGCAGGCAGAAGGAAGAGAAACAAAACCTGCGGCAGGGGTAATGGTGGCTAAGCCTGCTACTGCTCCGGTTAGCAAACCTACAAACTTTGGTTTTTTTACAATGCTCCATTCAATAACTAACCAGGTAATGGCTGCAAAAGAAGCTGCCACATCGGTATTCAGAAATGCAAGACCAGTTACTGCATTTACATCCAATGCACTTCCGGCATTGAACCCATACCAGCCAAACCATAACAACCCGGTACCTATTGCAATTAACGGAACACTGTTGGGGGCAGATTCTTTGTCCCTTCGTTTGCCAACATAAATAACAGAAGCCAAAGCTGCAAAACCTGCTGTGGCGTGTACCACTATACCACCTGCAAAATCCAGCACTCCCCACTTGGCTAACAATCCTCCACCCCACACCATGTGCGCAAAAGGATAATACACCAATACTTGCCAAAGTACTAAAAAGATAAGATACGATTTGAAGGTAACCCGGTTTACAAATGCCCCTGTAATCAAAGCAGGGGTAATGATAGCAAACATCATTTGATATGCCATAAAAACAAATTCGGGCAGTTTTGTGTTTCCTGCAAAAGGAGAATTCAAATTTACTCCGCTCATAAAAGCTTTGTCCAGGTTACCGATAACGCCACCCAGGGCGTCACCACTGAAACAAAGTGAATACCCGCATACAAACCACATAATAGTGGTGATGCCCATGGAAACAAAACTCTGAATCATAATTCCGAGTATGTTTCGTTTTCCTGCCAAACCGCCATAAAAGAAGGCAAGTCCGGGAGTCATTAACATTACTAAGCTGGTAGCTAACAGCATAAAGCCGGTGGTTCCTGTGTCAAACATTTTTTTTAGATTTAAAAGCCCTTTACTTTATCCTCTCCCCAAAAGAGAAAAAACAAGACAAAAAACTTTGGTTAATTATTAAACTATTATACAAACTTTATTATTAAAATATAGTTGGGCGTGCCCCCCGATGAAGAATCGGGGGTCGGGCTTTTCGCTTCAATCTTTTTTGGTGAAGAACCAAAAAAGGAGTTCCGCTTCAATCCCTCACGCTGCGTTTCCTGAAGTTCGTTTCCAAAAACCAATAACTCCCCGGTACATTTTTCATTAGTTAAAATAAATCAGTTCACTTTTTTCTTAAAAATTACATGAATGGCGAATTAATATTTTAAAACCAAACACCCATGTTCACCATAATTTCTGTTCTGTTATTAACATTGGTTCCGTTGGTTCTAAATATTTTTTGCTTGCTGTCCATCATTAGTTCTCTTCCTTCCAAACGTATATAGGCATTATCCATTGATTTGTATTCAACCCCTAATGTAGCACCATTTAGTTTGAAGCCTGTTATTTTTAAATCCGAATCCACCATTGTTCCGGTCAGAAAACCATCGTTGTCCGAAAATGTTTCTCCTCTGGCATATATTCCAAACTTAGGTACAAACTGGTATTTTAAAGTAAGAATTCCGCTGTAAACAACAGCGGTTTTAGAACTTTTATTAATAACACTGTCCACTATATTGGAGTTTTGCTGTGAAATATAATCAGCACCGAGCGATACTTTAAATTTAGGAGTAAGCTGATAATTAAAAACCACATTATTTAAAATGCGCAAATGCTTCGTTTTAGTATTATCAGGAAACTCATCGCCCACCAGGTTGTAATAATTTATATTTCCTTTATCTCCCAAGGCATAACTTATTGCCAGTCCCACCGATTTGGAGCTGTTAGTTTCTATATATGTGTTGTACCCATTTAATACATGCAAACAAATCAGCCATTTATCATTAGGGGCATAACTAAGTTTAATTCCTGCCTGGAACCAAGGTTCGTAAAAAGTAATGATGGAAAGACTACTGGCAATATTATCTTTTGGCAAAAGTGCTTCTGTACCAATATGTGTTTTAAAAAAACCGCCATCCAGCCAAATCTTTTTGGTTAACCGAACTCCAACATTTGCTTCCTGTATCATATTATATACCGGAGACCATGCGCTTGCCGGAATATCGCCATAATGAAGCGTACCAATACATCTTACTTTTTCGGCAGCGTATTGAGCAGTAAGTTGCACAATGTTTAAACCAAACACATTACTTTTTGGAGAAATAACCGGGAACTTTTGATAGTTATTGGTGCCAACAGAATCGGAAAAATAAGCGTAATACGCATCTACATACCCGGATATTTTAAAGGCAGGAGGAAGAACAGGATGTACAGCAAGTTCGGAAATGACAGTATTTTTTTGTTTCTTTCCGTTTTCTGCCATTGTTTTGTTGTCTTGACTGTTAGCATCCATCTCCTTTTGTTGAGCATAACAAACAGGAATAAATAACAGCGCGAGCAGTGAAAAAAGGATATTTATTTTGCAAATTTTTAAACTGGTCATCCTTTCATTTTAAATTTTGAGTTAGCAAACGTAAGAAGATTTATTTAAAAACAAAAACAAAACTTATTTCTATTCTTTAAGGAAATGTATTTTAGATAGAATAGTACTACCTTTGCGAAGAATTAAAAATAGCACCCCAAAAGTAAAAAATGGACACTTTAGTAAAACGACCGGTTATTATATATGCCGAAAGCACACCCAATCCTTCGTCAATGAAATTTGTTGCCAACAGATTGTTGATAGAAGAAGGTGCAACAGCTCAATACCTAAGCAAAGCAGAAACCAAAGGAGCACCACTGCCGGCAAAACTATTTGAATTTCCGTTTGTGAAAGCGGTATTTTTAGCTTCTAATTTTGTTACTGTTTCAAAAATTGATTCTATTCAATGGGAAGACATTACTTTGGAACTTCGCGATTTTATTCGTGTTTATATAAGTGAAGGAAATGAAATAATAACCGAACTGCCAACAACGGAAGTGCCGGTGGATAACTCTTTTACCAACAAAAAAGAAATATTTACAGAACACGTTTCACCCACAACAGAGTTGGAAGTAAAAATTGTAGAAATACTGGAACAATACATTCGCCCGGCAGTAGAAGGCGATGGAGGCAGCATTACTTTCAAAAGTTTTACAAATGGTATTGTTACTGTTCAGTTGCGCGGTGCATGCAGTGGCTGCCCTTCTTCCACTGTTACTTTAAAAGCAGGAATAGAAACCTTATTAAAACGAATGATTGCTGAAGTTACCGAAGTGGTAGCGGAAACGATGTAACTCTTTTTACGGAAACTTCGCACATTCCCCTAAAAATAAATTAAAATTAATTTGATTTACCCCATAAACCAAATTACATTTGTACGGACTTCTAAATTGACTCTATTTATGAAAAGAATAATTCCTCTCTTTGTATTGTTTTTATTAAGCAGTGCGGGTATTATTGCCCAGACCAAAATTTCGGGCAAAGTAATAGACCAGAAAAAACAAACCATTCCCGGAGCCAATATTCTTATAAAAAATTCTTATGATGGAGCATCTTCTGCTCCTGATGGCTCGTTTTCTTTTATTGCAAATGACACTGGAGAGGTAACCATAGTTACCAGTTTTATAGGTTATGAAACCATTGAAAAGAAAATAAGATTGGTCGGGAAAGATGTTACTTATAACCCGGTTTTAAAAGAAGCATTCAATGAATTGAAAGTAGTAACCATTTCTGCCGGGACAATAGAAGCAAGCGATGAAAGAAGAACAACCGTTCTGAAACCATTGGATATAGTAACCACCGCTGGCGGACTGGGAGATATAAACGGAGCTTTAAAAACACTTCCCGGGGCACAACAGGTTGGGGAGTCGGCTGAATTATTTGTGCGGGGCGGAACAGGTGCCGAAACAAAAACCATTATAGACGGCATGGTGGTAAATAATCCTTTTTACAGTGCCAACCCTGATATTGCTTCAAGAGGAAGGTTTTCTCCTTTTATATTTAAAGGAACTGTGTTTAGCACAGGTGGTTATTCTGCACAATACGGACAAGCGATGTCGTCTGTACTTGCTTTAGAAACAAATGATTTACCCGACAGAACTTCTTCCACCGTTGCTTTATCATCAGTAGGGGTGGGTATTGGGCATAATCATTTATGGAAAGAAAAAGGTTTTAGTATAGGTGGTGATATAAATTATACCGACCTTTCTCCTTATTTTGCATTGGTAAAACAAGCTCCTGAATATACTGCTAAACCTCAGTTTTCGGGTGGCTCATTAAACTTCCGTAAAAAAACTTCGCCAAGTGGCATACTCAAATTCTATGGTTATTTTAATCTTTCCAACTTTGGTTTTAAAACATTAAGTATCGACAGTACCAATGGTTACAAAAATTTGTTTGAGTTAGGCAACTCCAATATTTATACAAACCTTACTTATAAAGAACGCCTAGGAGAAAAATGGGTGTTAAATGTTGGGGCTTCCTACAGTTCTAATATTGATAAAATAAATCTTTCTCACGATTCCATCACTTCTCAAAGTGATTTGTCGCAAGGCAGAATAGTTATCAGCCGCGGTATTGGCAAGTTGTCAATTATTCGTTTCGGTGGAGAGTACCAGTATGCTTTTGATGGGTTTAATATAAAAGGGAATGTGAATATAAAAGACACAAGTAATCATTATCAAACCCTTCATTTTAAATCGAACACCAATATTTATGATAATTATTCGGCAGAGTTTATAGAAGCAGACATTTTTCTTAGCCAGAAATTAGTATTGCGGTTGGGTGGCAGAGGAGAATATTCAACGCTGATGAATAAATATGTGGTTGCTCCGCGCACTTCTGTTTCTTACAAGATAGGCGATTTCAGCACTCTATCGCTTGCTTACGGACAGTTTTATCAAAAACCCGAACGAACCTTTTTATTAAACCGGCAGATTCCTGACTATAACAAAGCTACTCATTATATTGCCAATATTCAGAAAGTGGACGATTTTCATACCTTGCGATTAGAGGTGTATTATAAACAATACGACAACTTAACCCTCAATGAGCCCGACTCTACAAAGTCCAATCATGGGTATGGTTATGCGCAGGGGGTGGATTTATTCTGGAGAGATAAAAAAACATTGAAGGGAGTGGATTACTGGATTTCTTATACTTACCTGGATACAAAACGAATGTATTTGAATTATCTGAAAGAAGTTACACCGCCATTTGCAGCTACACATACTGCCACGCTGGTATTTAAAAAGTTTTTTACAAAATTAAATTTGAGCACCGGGTTTACTTATACCTACGCCAGTGGCCGCCCGTATTATAATCCCAACAACCCTGTTTTTATGAAAGACAGAACTATTGATTACAATACCCTTGGGTTAAACTGCGCTTACCTCCGGCAAATAAAAAAATGTTTTGCGGTGCTGGCTTTTGCAGTAACCAATGTAATTGGCAACGACCAGGTGTTTGGCTACCGCTATTCTTATGATATGCAGAGAAGCCAAGCAATAACGCCACCTGCCAAACGTTTTTTCTTTATCGGGTTGTTTCTTTCCTTCGGGCAAGACCGCTCCAAGGAAGTAATAGATAATAATAATTAATACAACATCTCCCCATTATAAGGAGGACTGTAAGCCCTTAATTCCCTTTCCGAAGGAGGAGCAACAGGTGACAAATAAAAATAAATAAAAACAACATTAATAAACAACAGCTTTACACCTATCCCTTCCCTTTTGGGGAGAGAATTAAGGAGGGGCTACTAAAAAACAAAAAAAATGAAGAAAATCTACACCATCCTTGCATTAACGAGTACATGTACTTTTGCGAATGCACAAAACAAAAAATTTGTGGAAACAATGGAGCATAACATTGCCATCATTGATACCACCAGGAACGCAACCGTTTTACAAAATGAAGCCAACACTTTTGAAAGAATAGGCAATGCAGAAAAAGAAGAATGGCTTCCGAGTTATTATGCTGCTTTTTGTTATGTAAATATGACTTACTCCGTAAAGGGGGATGCGATAGATACCTATTGCGATAAAGCAGAAGCATTTATTAATAAAGCAGATTCCATTAGCCCTAATAATTCGGAAATTTATGCCCTAAAAGCACAAATTGCCTCTGCCCGGATTAGTGTGAACCCGATGACCCGCGGACAGAAATACGGAACGCAGGCAGGGGAAATAAGAGAGCAGGCAAAAAAACTTGACCCAACCAATCCCCGTCCCTATTATTTGGACGGCATGGCTTCCTTTTATACCCCACCTATGTTTGGAGGTGGCAAGGACAAAGCAAAATCTTCTTATGAAAAAGCAATTGCTCTTTTTGAAATCTTTACACCCGCAAGCAGCATTGCTCCTCATTGGGGGAAAAAATCGACTGAATATTTTTTAAAGAAATGTGATGAAAAGTAAAAGGGCAATACTGAATTTCAAATACTATCTCCTCTCGCCTCGTTCCAAAGGGGGAGGGTATTGAATAAAAAATACTAAACACTAATTCTTTACCGAAATGTTCGGGATTAAATTTAAAGACCTCAACCCTTTATTACATTCTCAACTTCGTTTATCAACTATGAGTATACTCATTCGCTTACTGCCAAAGAAACAAAACAACTAACTATTACCTTAACTAGCCCTCCATGAATGTATTTTGTTTCTGTAATAGCAGACGAAAAGAAACAAGTTCTTAAACTCATAAAGGAATAAAATCAAAGAAATAAAATTTATTTTCAAAAAAATACAATATTTTTGCAAACTTTGCGTTAATTGATAAGTGAAAAGCAAATTTTAAATGAAATCCCAATTTCAAAATCCAAAATCCAAATTACAAAGGTGTGTTGCATACTTTGTGCTTTGTACTTTGTACTTATTGCTTAATACCGGCTGCCGAACCAATAAGAATACCTGGCTATACAGGGGATACCACAATATGAATTCGCGGTACAACGGATATTTCTATTCGCGCGAAAACATGAAAGAGTCTATAAAAAAAGTAGAAAAGGCATACAAGGAAGATTATACCAAACTGCTTCCCATCTGGATTTACCCTGATAATAAATCTGCCAAAAGCTATTATGCCGATTTTGATAAAACGATAAAAAAATCGTCAGTTGTTATTCAGCGCCATGCCATTACTGACAAAAAGAAAATAAAAGAAATTCCCGGAGCCGTTCGTTGGATTGACGAAAACTATATTCTCATCGGGCAGGCGCATTTCTATAAGCGCGATTTGTTTTCAGCCCTGGAAGCTTTTGAATATGTTGCCAAAACATACAGTAAAAACCAAAATGCCAAATACAGCGGTTTAATATGGATGATGCATGCCGATAACGAAATAGGAAGTTATTCGCTCACCGAAGGAATAATAGACGACATCCGCAACTCCAAAGATGTGCCCGATACACGAGCGTTTAAAAAAGAATATGCCTTACTCAATGCCGATTTGGAAATAAAACAGGGAGAGTATGCTTCTGCTATTACCGATTTGGAAAAAAGCATTTCGTTTACCAAAAAGAAAAAAGAAAAAGCACGTTATACTTATGTGTTGGCACAGTTATACGAAAAAGTAGGCGATACTAAAAATGCTTCGCGTGTGTTTGGATTAGTGCCACCATTACATCCTGCTTACGAAATGGAATTTAATGCCAAAATAAACCAGGCCCGTTTGTTTGATACTGAAAATGGTGATAGTAAACAAATAAAAAAGGAACTGACAAAAATGTTGAAAGACGATAAAAATATAGAATACCGCGACCAGATATATTTTGCTTTTGCCAACATTGCGTACCGCGAAAAAGACATTCCTGCCACTATGGATTACCTTTCCAAATCTATTAAGGCAAGCACCACCAACACTACCCAAAAAGCCTTGTCGTATTTAAAACGTGCCGACATTTTATTCGACCAGGCCAATTACCGGGGTGCAGAGGTAAATTACGACACCACTATGCAGGTATTGCCAAAGGATTATCCTGACTATGTCAAAATAGATGAAAAACAAAAGGCATTGTCTTCATTGGTTTTGAATCTGAAAGTGATTGACATGGAAGATAGTTTGCAAAGCCTGGCACGATTGAGCGAAACAGATAGAAATGCAAAGATTGATAAAATAATTGTCAAAGCAGCTGAAGAAGAAAAAGCAAAAGAAGAAGAAGAAGAACGGAAAAAGCTGGATGTACAAAACTTAGTGCCTGATAACAAAGGCGGTGCATCGGCAGGCGGAGCGCAAAATGGCGCATGGTATTTTTATAATCCCTCCACAGTTAGTTTTGGGGCAGGAGAATTTATTAAGAAATGGGGAAGCCGTAAACTGGAAGACAACTGGAACAGGGCAGATAAAAGTTTAGTGCAGGCAAACCCGGAAGACAATGATACGGCTGACACGGGTTTGAAAGATGTTGTAAAAACGCAAACAAAAAACAAAAAAGACAGGGCTTTTTATCTCAAAAAATTACCGCTTACCGAAGATGCGCTTGCCAAATCCGTTATAAAAATAACAGATGCCTATTACAACGCAGGAACTATTTATAAAGAACAAATTTTAAATAATCAAAAAGCAGTGGAAACGCTGGAAGAATTATTGAAGCGGTACCCAGAGAATAAATACAAAATGTCTTGTTATTATCAGTTGTATAGAACATACCTTGCCATGGGCAATCAGCCAAAATCAGATTATTATAAAAATATTATTTTGAACGATTACCCCGATACACAGTATGCACAAATTATTCGCGACCCTAACAAAGCAAAAGATTTGCTGGCATCAAAAAGTGAAGTAGAAATGTTTTATACCGGGACCTATGGAATGTACACTTCGGGAAGGTATGCAGAAGCGCTGGCAAATTGTCAAAAAGCAGAAATAGATTATTCAAAAAGCCCATTGATTTCCCAGTTTGCATTTATTAAAGCCCTTTGTATTGGCAGAACCCAGGATATCAATGCCTTTGAAGCAGCATTGCAGCAAGTGGTAATAAAATATCCTAAAAACGATGTAAAGCCAAGAGCACAGGATATTCTGGATGCTATTAAAAAGCAGAAAGAAACAATGGCAAAAGAAGCGGCATCGGCAAACAAAACCGCAAACGATACAACAAAAACCAACCTTGTTTCCACAGCAGATACAACACAGGCAGAAGCCCCGAAATTTGTATTTAAAGAAGACGGAGAATATTATTGGGTAATGATTTGGGATAATAATAAAGGAAACATCAATAATTTTAAAATTAAATTATCCAATGCCACCACCGAATCTTTTGGCACTGAAGATTTAACTATACAAACTATATTCCTGGATTTAGCGCATCAGTTAATTTCCGTAAAAACTTTTGATGGAAAGGAAGCTGCCATGAATTATTATAATTTTTTTAAAGACCGACCAGCCACTTATACAGATTTGGAACAAGGCAGTTATCAGTCGTTTATTATTTCTGCTGAAAATTATTCTACTTTTTATAAAGACAAAAACATTAGTGAATACCAGGAGTTTTTTGCGCAATATTATCAGTAAAACTTGTATTTGAATAAAAATATCTATCTTCGCTAACTTAAATCTCAAAAAATTATGGCAATGTTTAACGCAAACGAAAAAACAGGCACTTCAGAAAGCAATCCATCAGTAAACCTGATTGGTGCAGGAACCAAAATAGAAGGCGATATTGTAACCAACGGAGATATCCGTATAGACGGTACATTAACAGGTTCAATTAATGTAAAAGGCAAATTAGTAGTCGGTGCTTCCGGAGTATTGGAAGGCGAAATCATTTGTCAGAATGCAGATATATCAGGTACAGTAAAAGGAAAAATTGGTGTTGCCGAATTACTTTCCCTGAAAGCATCAGCAAAACTTACCTGCGACATTATTACTAATAAAATAGCTGTTGAACCGGGAGCTTCTTTCTCCGGCTCGTGCTCTATGGGTGGAGTGATAAAAGACATAAAAGGTGCTCAACAGCAACAACAAAAAGCCGGAGAAAAAACCGCTTAATTTTTACGCTAAGTATTCCGTAATGGGCTTACAGATGGGGGTCATTATCTTTATTGGTATGTATGGCGGAATAAAATTAGATGAATGGCTGGGTATTAAAAAATTCCCGATATTTACCATCGTACTTTCCTTACTTGCAGTTTTCGGGGCTATTTACTTTGTTATTAAAGATTTTTTGAAAAAGAAATAATCCTCCCGCAGCATTATGATAAAAAATACCATCATCTTTTCCTTTATTTTAATAGTCATCGCATTGCTTTGGAATGTATTAGTTCCCTTAAACTTAAGATGTCCTGCTTCACCTTATATTGTTATTTATTTTTTCATTGCCACAATTATTACTCACCACTTACTAATTAAAACAAGCAAACAATCTCCTCAGAATTTTGTGAGAACCTATATGGGTACCACTGCTTTCCGATTGTTCCTTAATCTCATCATTATTATTATTTATATGTTGGTTGACCGTAACGGAGCTATGGCATTTGCCCTTTCCTTCCTTGTTTATTATTTCCTTTACCTTATTTTCGAAATTATCTCGCTTCAAAAGGAGTTGAAGAAAAATAAATAGGATTTCCTATTCTTTTACCATATAGAAAGATAGGAACATAGGTTTCCACATAGGTTCTATAAATGACGATTATTAAATTTTCTATGTGTCTACGTTTCTATGTGGTAAAAATATTCTGCATTCGTCACGAAATTAGAAATGACACTTTTGTTGAAAGAAAACATCAGAAATCCACTAATTTTTTCCCTACAAATGGTTTAATTTTATACATTTGCGCCCGAATTCAAAAAACAGAGCCGACAAATCTCCGAAATGATTAATAAAATCAATATATACAAGACATTTTTACTACCTTTCTCCTTCTTGCTAATTTTCTCCTTTTCTGCCTTTTCGCAGACTGAAAATGAAACCGGAAAAAACCCGGTATCTTCTGTACCAAAATCAGAAAAATTTAACGCAGGGGAATTAATTATTGACCACATAATTGACGCTCACGAATGGCATATTGCAGGACATATTGCTGTGCCTCTGCCAATAATTCTTTATTCTTCCGACAAAGGACTAAGTGTTTTTTCTTCTACCCATCTCGAAGGTAGCGAAGTTTACAAGGGTTACAAACTAATCAAAAACGATATTGTTGCTGTAAATGAGGATGGAACTACCAACGAAGTTGCAACTGCAAAGCTTTGGGATATATCCATCACAAAAAATGTGGCTTCCCTGTTTATAAGCATTCTACTTATGCTTTGGATGTTTACCTCTGCAGCAAAGGCTTATGCACGCAATCCGGGAAAAGCTCCGAAAGGAATGCAATCTTTATTAGAACCTCTTATTATTTTTGTAAGAGATGATATTGCAAAATCAGCAATAGGCGAAAAGAAATACAAAAAATACCTTCCATTCCTGCTTACTGTGTTCTTCTTTATCTGGATTAATAATTTAATGGGCATTATTCCTTTCCTTCCGGGAGGTGCAAACCTGACTGGAAATATAGCTATTTGCATGACACTTGCAGTAATTGTATTTGTTATAACCACTGTAAGCGCAAACTGGAATTACTGGAGACATATATTAGCTATGCCCGGTGTACCAATTGGAGTTTTGGTTATCCTTACCCCAATTGAAATTTTTGGAATGTTTCTGAAACCAATGGTATTGATGATACGACTTTTTGCTAACATGCTTGCAGGCCATATCATCGCGCTATCTTTCTTTTGTTTGATTTTTATTTTTGGAGAAATGAATACCGGCTTAGGTTATGGAGTTGCTGTGTTTTCAGTAGCATTTACTATATTCATGGGATTTTTGGAATTATTAGTTGCATTTCTGCAAGCTTATGTTTTCACTTTATTGGCTGCTATGTATTTCGGTATGGCAACAGATGAAGGTCACGATATACATAATCATGTGGACGATCACGATCACAAACGGAATTTTTAATAAAATATTACTGCTGAATTCCCTTGCAGCAGATTAAACCAGGGGAAAACAAAAAACAAAACAATATGTTATCAACTATTTTATTAGACGCAGTAGCTTCAGGTGCCAATGTTGGTATTGGTTACGGTATTGCAGGTCTTGGCGCAGGTTTAGCTGCAGTAGGTGCAGGAATTGGCATTGGTCGTATCGGAGGAAGTGCATTGGAATCAATCGCACGTCAGCCGGAGGCTATCAACGACATCCGTTCGAACATGATTCTTACGGCTGCTCTTGTTGAAGGTGCTGCGTTCTTCGCTATGGTTATCGGACTTTTGGTTATTTTCCTTAAGTAATCCGCCAACAAATTTTCTGTACTGCAACGGTTGGTTGCAGTACAGATTTTTAAATCAAAAAAAATAATCAACAATATTCAATAAACAATAATCAATGGAATTAGTAAAACCCGCATTTGGACTTATCTTTTGGATGTGTATCTCCTTTGGACTTATATTATATATCCTTGGAAAATTTGCATGGAAACCCATCCTTAAAATGTTGCACGACAGAGAAACTTCCATACAGGAAGCATTGGATTCTGCGGAGCGTGCTAAAGAAGAAATGAAAGCATTGCAGGCTGGTAACGAAAGAATACTTGCTGATGCCCGTCACGAACGCGATCAACTTTTGAAAGATGCACGCGAAATACGTGAGAAGATGATTGCTGAAGCAAAAGGTCTGGCAACAAAAGAAGGGGAACGCATGTTGAAATCGGCACGTGAGAATATTCAAAACGAAAAGATGGCTGCCATCACTGAATTGAAAAACCAGGTAGGTGTGTTATCATTAGAAATAGCAGAGAAGATTCTGAAATCAGAATTATCTTCTGACGAAAAACAAAAAACATTGGTAAATACTTTATTAAAAGACGTTAACTTAAACTAGAAGTATTAAGTATTAAGTATTAAGATGACAAAGGTTTCTTAATACTTAATACTTAATACTCGGTACTTGTAAAATGGAAGGAACAAGAGTAGCAGCGCGATACGCAAAATCGTTTATTGACCTGGCAACGGAGCAGAATACTTTGGAAGCCGCATACAAGGATATGAAATATGTTGCCGAAGTATGTGCATCCACCCGCGAGTTTGTTACCTTTTTGAAAAGCCCGATTATCAAGACAGATAAAAAGCAAGCTGTATTGAAACAAATATTTGAAGGTAAATTAAATAAAGTAACGGATGCTTACATTCATTTGATTACTGCTAAAAGAAGAGAAATTTATCTTGCAGAAATTGCCTACGAATTTATTGAACAATACAAGGAAAAAAATAAAATACTGACGGCTGTGGTTACCACAGCAAACGGCATTGATGATACCATTCGCAAAAAAGTAATGGAGATTGTAAAAGGAGTAACCAGCAGCGAAGTGATATTGCAGGAAGTAATTGACAAGGATATTATCGGTGGCTTTATTATCCGCGTGGGCGACAAGCAAGTGGATGCAAGCATTGCCCGCAAGCTGAACGACTTGAAAAAGAGCTTTAATGAAAATCAATTTATAGCGAAAAAATAACTTAAATAAATTCTAAATCCTAATATCTAAATTCTAACTACGAAGCACAATTAGAATTTAGAGTTTAGAATTTAAAGAACAATAAAGCAATATAACAATTTAACAATAGAATAGATGGCTGAAGTAAAACCCGCAGAAGTATCTGCAATTTTAAGACAACAATTATCAGGCTTTAAGTCTGAACAGGAACTGGAAGAAGTAGGAACCGTGTTGCAAGTAGGTGATGGTATTGCCCGTATATATGGACTTTCGAAAGTACAATCAGGAGAGCTGATTGAATTTGAAAGCGGGTTGAGAGGAATTGTTTTGAACCTTGAAGAAGATAACGTAGGTGCGGTAACTCTTGGTTCTTCCAATGATATTAAAGAAGGTGATGTGGTGAAACGTACCGGAAAAATTGCTTCCATCATGGTGGGCGAAGGGATGTTGGGCCGCGTGGTGGACACCATGGGCTTGCCTATTGATGGTAAAGGACCTATCGAAGGTAAGCTTTATGAAATGCCTTTGGAGCGTAAAGCACCGGGAGTTATTTATCGTCAGCCGGTGAATGAGCCCTTGCAAACGGGTTTAAAGGCGGTGGATGCAATGATTCCAATTGGTCGTGGACAAAGAGAATTAATCATTGGCGACCGCCAGACGGGTAAAACAGCCGTTGCTATTGATACCATCATCAATCAAAAAGAATTTTACGAAGCAGGAAATCCTGTGTATTGTATTTATGTAGCGATTGGACAAAAAGGTAGTACAGTTGCAAATATTCAGCGTGTGCTGGAAGAAAACGGTGCAATGGCTTATTCGGTTATTGTATCTGCAACCGCTTCCGACCCTGCTCCGATGCAGTTTTACGCTCCTTTTGCGGGTGCTGCTATTGGTGAATTTTTTCGCGACAGCGGAAGACCTGCTTTGATTGTGTATGATGATTTGTCTAAACAAGCAGTTGCTTACCGCGAGGTTTCGTTGTTATTACGTAGACCTCCGGGTCGTGAGGCATATCCGGGTGATGTGTTTTATTTGCACAGCAGATTATTGGAGCGTGCCGCAAAAATCAATGCCAATGATGAGATTGCAAAAAACATGAACGATTTGCCTGAATCCATGAAAGGAATTGTGAAAGGTGGCGGGTCGCTTACAGCATTGCCAATCATTGAAACACAAGCGGGTGACGTTTCTGCATACATCCCTACCAACGTTATTTCCATTACTGACGGACAGATATTTTTGGAGTTAAACTTATTTAACGCAGGTGTTCGTCCTGCTATCAACGTGGGTATTTCAGTATCACGCGTTGGAGGTAATGCCCAGATTAAATCAATGAAGAAAGTGGCAGGTACGTTGAAACTTGACCAGGCACAATATCGTGAGTTGGAAGCATTCTCTAAGTTTGGTTCCGATTTGGATGCTGCTACAAAAGCGGTGCTTGACAAAGGTAGCCGTAACGTGGAAATTTTGAAACAAGGTCAGTTTTCGCCAATGAAAGTGGAGCAGCAAACTGCTATTCTTTATTGCGGAACAAAAGGTTTATTGAGAGATGTGCCTGTAAATAAAGTAAGAGAATTTGAAGCAGAATTCCTTGAATATCTTGAATCAAAACACAAAAACCTGTTGAATGATTTGAAAGCAGGTAAACTGACGGACGAGATTACTTCTACCCTTGAAATGGTGGCGAAAGACCTTTCTCGTGGGTATGCAAAGTAGTTTAGGGGGTTTTTATATCAGTGGGGGTTTTTTTGAACCACATAGGTAGATAGGACACATAGGTTTTCACATAGATAAGATAATAAAAAAATCTTTTTTTGAACCACATAGGTAGATAGGACACTTAGGTTTTCACATAGATAAAAATATTTTTGAACAGCGTAGCTTTAGGACACATAGGATTTCACATAGATGCAAATAACAAAGAAATATCTGGATGATTTGTCTTATAAGGTTATTGGGTGTGCCATTGAAGTTCATAAACAACTCGGTCCGGGATTATTGGAAAGTGTATATGAAAAGTGTTTTGTTAGAGAATTAGAAATACAAGGACTAAAATATAAGCAACAATTTTGGGTTCCGATAGAATATAAAGGAGTAGAATTAAATAGTGAATTGCGATTAGATATACTGGTTGAAGATGTTTTATGTGTTGAATTAAAAGCTGTTTACGAATTTATTCCTATTTATGATGCAGTATTATTGAGTTATATGAAAATGTTAAAAAGCCCAAAAGGAATATTGATAAATTTTAAGTGTACCAACATTTTTAAAGAAGGTCAAAAAACATTAGTTAATGAACTATACTCGGCACTACCAAAAGAATAATTTCACAGGTTTAATTCTATGTGAAACCATAAGTGTGCTATGTACCTATATGGTAAAAAATAAATAAAAGAGATGGCTAACTTAAAGGAAGTAAGAAATAGGATAACTTCGGTTTCGAGTACACAGCAGATAACAAGCGCTATGAAAATGGTGAGTGCAGCCAAGTTGCGCAAGGCGCAGGATGCAGTTACTTCCATGCGTCCGTATGCAGCTAAGTTGAAATCGATACTGGAAAATTTAAGTGCAAGCATTTCCGGTGGTACGTATTCGCAGGAAAGAGAAGTAAAAAATGTTTTACTTGTTGTAATTACTTCCAACCGTGGATTATGTGGCGGATTTAATGCAAACGTTATTAAGGCATCCAACAGGCTGGCAAAAGAAGAATATAAAGGCAAGAAAGTTTCCGTGCTTTGCATTGGTAAAAAAGGTGCTGATTTTTTCAAGAAAACAGAATACGGAATTGTAGGAACAGACATGCCCCGCGGTTTAAATGAATTGTTTGACAATTTAATTTTCTCTCATGTTGAGCCTGTGGCTGAAAAAATTATGCAGTTATTTGCTGATGGTCAGTTCGACAGAGTGTATTTGGTTTATAACCAGTTTAAAAATGCAGCAGTGCAAATTACTACTGTAGAACAGTTTTTACCCGTATTGCCTCCAACGAATAACGAATCTGACCGAATAGCGCATGCTTCGACAGGTTCGGCAACCGCTTCAAAAAAACATACTATAGATTATATTTACGAACCTGACCAGGAAGAAATTGTAAAAACATTGATTCCTCTATCCTTAAAAACCCAATTGTTTAAAGCACTACGCGATTCATTAGCTTCCGAACACGGAGCCCGTATGACGGCAATGCACAAAGCAACCGACAATGCTGGTTCATTGATTAAAGAATTGAAACTGATGTACAACAAAGCCCGCCAGGCTGCTATTACTAATGAGATATTAGAGATAGTGGGTGGTGCGGAAGCGTTGAATGGATAGCACAGAAATTCTAATATCTAAATTCTAAAAAAGCCTCCCGATTTATCGGGAGGCTTTTTGTTTTTAGAAATGGGGTGCTATATATAAATTTAATTGTAAACTTTAGTTGGTTTTAAGACCCCTAAGTCAATTAGCATAAAAACCACAATAAATGAATTAAATCAAGGTTTTCATAGGCAAATACCTGATTTTATAAATGCCCGTTTCTGGCATTTTCAGAAAATTGAACCCCAAACACTCTTCTTTTTTTTCTTAATTATTTGTCCAAAAAAGTCTGGACAACATTTTGTTTTTTTGGACAAAGTTTGGACGAAACTTACTTTATACTCTTATACATTTACAGCCGAAATGAATGAAGGACAATTTTTAAGAACAAAATTGCTGGAAGCAAAAAACAAGAAATCATTTGATGAAAAAGTTTTCTGGTCAAGCATCGGTGCTGGTCGTTCTACAGGATACAGATTGTGTAAGCAGGCAATTCTTAAAGAACCATACAGGTCGAATGTTGAAAAACAATTTGAAATTAAATTTCCGGATACCGGGCGGGAAATAACCAAGGAATTTGCTGAAAGCAAAAAGGACATCCAGATAAGAAAACAGGAAAACAAAATCAGGGATTTGGAAAACACAGTAATAAGCAAGGATACAGAAATTAAAATATTGAAGGATGAATTAATTCTTTACAAAAGCCGGGAGGAAAAATAAAATAGAGGAAAAAAAGGTTAAACAATAATTATCCAAAAAACTAATCATTCAATAAAAAAATGGACACCACATTAAAATACCTTTTGCCAAAAAAAAGGTACATGTACCAGAAAGTTCGGTATCCGTAACGAAAAGTTCGGTACATGTACCCGGTAGTTTGGTACATGTACCGGGAAGTTTGGTACATGTACCGGGAAGTTGGGTACATGTACCAGAAAGTTTGGTACATGTACCAGAAAGTTCGGTACATGTACCAGAAAGTTCGGTACACATTCCCGAAGTTTATAACCGTATAAAAATCAATAAATTAATAATTAAATAAATAAAACCATGAGCAAAATAATAGAAAAAGTCGTTACAAGGATAATAATCCTTTTTGCCGCAGGCAGAAGAAACGTAGTTCCGCATGCCATTGAGCCATTTCATGCCTACATAACCACCGTATTGGCTTACATTACCGACCCTATAGTTAAAGTACGATTAATGATAAGTAATGCTAATCTTGCGGCTTTAACCCTGCTGGTAACCGACCCTGCCACTGGCTGGAATATATTGCACAACAAGCACAGCGCAAAAAGCACCCGCACGGCAGATGTGAACACCGATTTGGCAAATTCGGAAATAACCATTACCCATTTATTAGAAAGCATGTACCGCGATATTCCTCGCAGCGCAATGCTTACAGCTGATTATTCTACCCTTAATATTGCCAAAGTGAGTACTGCAAAACCAAAACGTGCAAAAATTATAAATATTCCTTTTGCAAAAATGTTTTCCAAGGGAGGAGCCATAGTTAGTTTTATAACCCGCCCTACTCACGATGCAGGCAAAGCTCACATGGACCCGCTTGCTGACCAGATAGAGGTGGTAGGAATTATTCTTAAGCCGGGCGACCCGATGCCAACGGATATTACACAATGTAATATTAAGTTTTCGAGCAAACATGCTATTTTTACTCACGAATTCACATTGTCAGATGCAGGCAACCGGTTTGCCTGTTTTCTTCGTTATGCAAATACTTCTGACGATAAAAAATCGGGAGGGTATAGCAGTGTTATTGTTTGTGTGATTGGTTTGTAAGGAAATTCATTTAGAAGAAATTCTAAATCCAAAAAATCCTGCTCTTGAAAGAGGGCGGGATTTTTTTTTGTTAGGGAAATAAAAAATAGTATTCTAATACACTACTAAACGACTAAAAATTAATTAATAAAAAGAGA
>JANYDQ010000230.1 GCA_025363555.1 Bacteroidota bacterium
TTGTAATAGAACGAACCAATGCTTGGCTGGACGCCTTTAAAGCTCTTTTGGTGCGTTTTGAAACAAATAAAATTCACTGGAAAGCACTACATTTATTAGCCTTTACCGTTATTTTATTACGTCAACTTTAAACAACTTCTATAAGTAATATAGTGAAAGATGTGTAAAAGTAATTATTAAAGTGTTTTATAAGAGACGTGTTGAAAAGTAAACATAAAAAAATCCTGCCCAATTAAATGAAACAGGATTTTTTAATGTTTTGAGGCCTTCTTTAACCTATGCCACTTTCAATTTGTTCAGCATAGATTTTTTTAGTTTATCTTTTGCATAACGAAGAGTAATGCTAATCTCTTTAACGGATGAATCGGAAGGAGTGTCAAACATCAGTTCAATCATAATGGCTTCGCAGATGGAGCGCAAGCCGCGAGCACCTAATTTGAATTCCATTGCTTTTTCAACAATATAATCTAATACTCCTTTTTCGAATTTTATTTTTACGCCATCCATTTCAAACAAATGTGTGTATTGTTTTATCAACGCATTTTTGGGTTCACTCAAAATTCTTAATAATGTTTCTGCATCCAGGGGATTCAAATAAGTAAGGACAGGCAAACGTCCGATTAGTTCAGGAATTAAACCATAACTTTTTATGTCCTGTGGAGTAACGTATTGCAACAAATTATCCTTATCAATGTTTTCCAGCTCTTTATCAATATTATATCCTATAGCTTGTGTATTCATCCTGTTACCAATATGACGTATAATACCATCGAATGCACCTCCGCAAATAAACAAAATATTTTTTGTATTTACCTGTACCATTTTTTGTTCCGGATGTTTTCTTCCTCCTTGAGGAGGGACACCTACAACAGAACCTTCCAGCAATTTTAACAAACCCTGCTGAACTCCTTCTCCTGATACATCACGAGTAATGGAAGGATTATCACTTTTACGTGCAATCTTATCTATTTCATCAATAAATACAATTCCTCTTTCGGCAGCAGACACATCAAAATCGGCAGCCTGAAGCAAACGCGACAAAATACTTTCCACATCTTCCCCCACGTAACCGGCTTCGGTAAGCACCGTAGCATCGGCAATACAAAAAGGAACATTTAATACTTTAGCAATAGTTCGGGCTAATAATGTTTTTCCGGTTCCTGTTTCGCCAATCATTATTACATTAGACTTTTCAATTTCAATATCGTCTTTATGAGTAGTTTTAGATTGCGTCTGAATCAAACGTTTATAATGATTATACACAGCCACAGAAAGAACTTTTTTTGCTTCGTCCTGCCCGATAACATACTCATCCAAATGTTTTTTAATGTCCTTTGGTTTCAGCAAATGCAATGCAGAATAGATAGATGCATTGGCTCGTTGACTTACTTCATCGCGCACTATTGTTTGAGCCTGTGTCACACAATGATTACAAATATGGCCAGTGATACCCGCAATTAGCACATCAGTGCCTTGTTTGCTTCGTCCGCAAAACGAACATTTAATTTCTTTGTCTTCTTTTTCTTTTGCCATAAATTTAATTAGGAATTAGGAATTCCCTATTTCAACAATTTAACAATTTGTTTGTTATTTTGTTTTCAATAAAAGTTCATCCACCATACCATATGCTTTCGCTTCTTCCGAAGTCATCCAGTAATCGCGGTCGCTGTCAGCCCAAACTTTCTCGAAAGTTTGTCCGCTGTGTTTTGCAATTATTTCGTACAATTCTTTTTTTAATTTTTGAATTTCCTTTGCAGTAATTTCAATGTCGGATGCTTGTCCTTCTGCTCCGCCCATTGGCTGATGAATCATTACTCGTGCATGTTTCAAGGCTGCACGTTTTCCTTTTGCTCCCGCACACATCAACACAGCACCCATGGATGCCGCCATGCCAGTGCAGATAGTTGCCACATCTGGAGTAATGTATTGCATAGTATCGTAAATACCTAACCCTGCATACACAGAGCCACCCGGACTGTTCAGATAAATCTGAATATCTTTTTTAGCATCTACCGATTGCAGAAACAAAAGTTGCGCCTGGATAATATTAGCTACCTGGTCGTCTATTCCAGTTCCCAAAAAAATAATTCTGTCCATCATTAAACGGGAGAATACGTCCATTTGAGCTACGTTCAACTGACGCTCTTCTATAATATAAGGTGTCATGCTGGTAACATTGTGGCGGGAATAAGAATCGAAGGTGGTACCACTGATTCCTTTGTGCTTTACTGCGTATTTACGAAACTCATTATTGTCGTACATGTTTTTTTTATTTAGGATTGTATTTATAATTTCTGATTATGACGCGAAGGTAAATTTATTTTTTGACATTATAAAAATCATTGTAATCCACTTCTTTATTTTCTAAAGTGAATTTGGTTTTAAAAAGTTCTGTCAATTTTTCGGTAAATAACCTATCCGATATCTTTTTTATTTCTTTTTCATTTCCAAAAATCATTTTTAATCTTTTCTCCATTTCCTCCTCTGTGATAGGTATAGAACTATATTGAATATGTTGATTATAAATTAACTGTTGAGTAAAATCAATCATTTCTTCTTTTGTAACAGAAATATCAAAATCATCCACAATTTTTTTCTCAATCAATTGCCATTTAATATTTTTTGCAAATTTTTCGTACTCCGATTCCAGTTCTTCGGCAGTTAATCGTTTTTCATTATCTAAGTGCATCACGCGTTTTAAAAACTCGTCAGGAAGATTGATTTTAACAACATCCATTAAATGCTGATATACCGCGTGGTATAAAGAGGCTTCGCTTTCGCCTACAAAACTTTTTTCTACTTCAGCTTTGTATTTTGCTCTGAATTCTTTTTCCGTGGATACTACACCCGAACCAAATATTTTATCAAAAAAATCCTGGTTAAGTTGGGCAGGTAACATTCGTGTTATTCCTCGTACAGTAAACTGAAAATCAGAATTCAATGTTTGTGCAAAAGCTACATCTATTTCTATCATTTTTGCCAAATCTTCTTTGTTTTCAGCAAGATTTTGAGAATTAACTATTACCTTATCTTCTTTTTTTAGTCCAATTAATGATTTTCTTGTTTGCTCATGTTTTACTTTATCCAAAAATACCGAACCTGATTTGAATATCCCCATAACTACTATGTCACCATTAGCATCTAATTCCTCGAAATCGCCATACACCAAATCTCCAACTTGAGTAACCTCTGCCTGCATTACTTTTCCATAGCGTTTTGCTTCCTCATTTATGAATGTGGTTAAAAGTTCCTCATTAATTTTTACAATTGGATAATCAAATTTCATTTGAGGTGAAATTGCTACTTTAAATTTAGGGGTTAGACCCACATCAAATAAAAACTCAAACTCTTTTTCATTCTGCCAGTCTTTTTCAAGGGCTTCTTTATTTTTCGGAATAGGATTTCCAAGAAGGTCGTCCTTATTTTCATTCAAAAAATTGTCCATCGAATTCATCACAACCTTAATCACTTCGTCTTTCACCAATAGTTTGCCATACATTTTTTTGATTAATCCGGCAGGGATTTTACCGGGCCGAAATCCTTTTGTTTTATCTTTTCGCTGGTATTCTTTTAATGCTGATTCTACTTTAGGCAAATAATCATCTTCCACCACTTTTACTTTTAATATCGCGTTTAATTCGTCAATATTTTCCTTTACAATATTCATTTTAGCATTCTGTTTTAGTACTTGTGTTTCAATTATTTTAAAAAGGAGCACAAAAGTACTATTTTTTTTAGAGCACACGGTATAGACTATGATTTCATGTAAAAACTTCCGATATTTCTACCGAGAGTTTTTTTCCTTTATTCTTAGAAACTGTTTAAATTTTAAATATAAAAATACTTGTATGACCTCACCCCTTAATCCGAGGCGCGGGGGTAGCGGGTGAGCAACGTTAATAAAAAAACATTGCGCTTAACTAGTATTTAGTACTTCAGGAAGCGTCACCCACTTTCCAGTCATCCTGAGCTTGTCGAAGGATTCAAGCAGAGGGGCTGGGGCTGGGGTCTAAAATAAAAGGGATTTTCAATACGAAGTTGTCAAAAGTTGATTTTTAATAACTCCCAAGGGTATCTATTAATTGTAAAACAATAATATTTACCATTGGGAGAAAAAAGAAACAATGATACGAAAAAGTTTAATAAAAAAGAGATTTGTTCACATTTAAAATTTGGCAATA
>JANYDQ010000231.1 GCA_025363555.1 Bacteroidota bacterium
CAAATTTTAAATCGAAAAATCAAAGAACTACTATAATTATCACTATTTACAAACTATTCCCAATTATTGAAATATCAAAGGTTGGACAGTAGTGATATCATATACATCCTACCAATAAAAAACTCCGGCTGTTAAAAGCCGGAGTTCTAATTAAAAAATAAAAACCACTGTTAATATGCACTCACCTTCGAGAACTGAAATGCTTCGTACTTTGCCTTGTCTGTTAAGTAATCAGAACTGTATGCAGGTCCGCCAACAGTAGATATTATTTTTACAAATGTAACTTTGGTTACATCAATGCCCTTATCTTTTAATCCCTGCAGCAATTGATCTTTCACTTTATCAGCTCTCGCAATAGCTAAATCTTTATTCGATTTAAACTTACGCGTAGGCACTTGAGAAGCACTCGTAGAAAGATTAATACTTATTTTTCCTTTCTTGTTAAATAATGCTGACAAATTATCAATGTATTGTTTAAATGGACCATCGTTCACATCTACTTCTGTTATATTATATTTATAGTGCATCTCGAATTTAAGGGCGTCCACTGTTGCTAACTGTTCGTGATGTTCATCTGTGCTTGCTTTGTGAGAAGAAGAAGCTATATCTTTCATATTGCCCAAATCTTTGGTAGCAAACACTTTATTGTTTTTGTCTTTAAATTTTATTTTTGATTTTTTGCAGAATACCAGCGAAGGGTCTTCAGCAGCTAATGTATAATCATCATTCGGATCCAATTTTGTAAATATAAATCCACCACTACTACTGGTTGTAGTACTTTTTACAATTTCTCCTTTTGAATTCAGTAAATTAACTTTAACATCTTTAATTGGCTTACAATCTTTGTCAAATATTTCGCCTTCGGCAGAAATTAACTCTCCTTTAGCAAAGGTCTGTTTTTCTTTGTTTTCATTCTCTGGTTTAACTGCTTTGTGACCTTCCTCACCCAAAGCCACAAGGGGCTGTCCTTTTTTCTGTTGAGCCAAATGAATTTCCTTATGAATTTCCTGGTACACCGGTTCAAAAGGTCCGATTTCTTCTCCTTTAAATTCTTCCCCGTTTTGCTGGTAAGAAATGGTGTATTTGCTGTTGGGAGGAATAATGATCACAAAGCTTCCATCGCGCATTAACGGAAGATACCTTCCAATTAAACCGCTTTCGTTATTGGTAGCTATAATTTCAATATCAGAAGGCATTGGGTCTCCCAGATACGGAATAATCAAACCCTTGATAAGCACCAATGCCTGCTCCTTGCGGTCAGGAGAAGAAACCATATAAATATCTTTTTCACCCAATCCGTCCGCCTGCAAAGAGGAAGAATAATATCCTCTTAAACCATCGGGAGAAGTAACGTAATACAAATCGTCATCGGTAGTATTTAAAGGGTAGCCCATGTTTTGAGGTTCTCCCCAGCCCTTATCTGTTCTTTCCGAAAAGAAAATATCAAACCCACCCATGTTGTTATGACCTTTTGAACTGAAAAATAAAATATTATTATCGGGGTGAATAAAAGGAGATTCTTCATCATACTCGGTGTTGATAGGGGCACCAACATTATTTGCTTTACTCCATTTACCATTTGGCAATTTGGTACATGTCCATATATCACGACCACCAAGCCCACCCGGTCTGTCGCTTACAAAGTAGAGCGTATTACCATCCGGAGTTAAACATGCACTTGTTTCCCAATGAGAAGTATTAATGTCGGAACCTAACGGTTCAGGGAACGTCCAGTTTTCACCATCTAATTTACTTTGATAAATATCCCCGCCATTTGCATCTTTGTATATAATCAATGTTTGACCATCCGCAATTAAGCCCACCGATGCTTCATGTTCGCTTGTGTTAATATTCGGGCTGATGGATTTTGGAGAAGTCCAGCTACCATCTTTCTTTTTAGTGGAAATATAGATGTCTTCATAAAACTGACCATCATCAGTAATATCCCCTCCTGTACTTCCAATTCTTCTGGAAGTAAAAATCATGGTGTTTTCATCAGCAGAAATAACAGCACTGTAATCAGGGTAAGCAGAATTAATGCTATCCCCCATATTTTTAATAATAAAATTTTTAGGAGTTGCTACTTCCTGCTTGGCATAATTACTTATTTCTATTCTGCGATTAACATCCTTAATCAGGTCAGCATGTTTTCCTGGTGTTAAAAAAGATTTGAATTTTTCATAATTAGCAATAGCTTCATCAAATTTGTAGTTAAGGTGAAGTGCCTGTCCATAATATAAAAAAGCGCTTATTGGAGCTACTTTTTCATCTTTCTCTATTTCATTATAGTTTTTGGTAGTGTTCTTTACACTTTTAGCTAAATAACGAAGAGATAATTGTTTTGAACTTTCGGTTTTCAAATAACAGTATCCTATTTTGAAATTAATATTTGAATTTACGGAATCAATTTGGTATGCTTCCAAAAAAACTTTCAACGCCTGCAGATAATTTTCTTCCGGAGGCAGCATCAGGTAGTTACCTTCAGTAACCTTTTCGTTATAAAGCATATTGTAGATTACCTTTTCCGGAACTTGCGAGAAAGAAGACAAATTTAAAACGAAAACTGAAAAAGTAATGAATAGTAATTTTTGCATAATAGTTTAGTTTATGTTAATGTAGTTTGTTCTTTTTTGTCTTCGGTTGCCAACGAGTAAACAAAATAAATCTCAATTACGTTGGTAAAAATAATAAAATTTATACATAAAAATATAAATGTTTTAACAATATTTATTGTGCCTGAATAATTTTCAACTCCACTCTTCTGTTTAATTGCATTCCGACCGGGTTTGGTTTCCCATCCGGTAGTGCATTTGGAGCAATAGGCACGGTTGCGCCAAAACCTTTTGCTTTTAAGTGCTTACCGTCAATCCCTTTTTTTACAATTGCATTTACAACAGATTGTGAACGTGCTTGAGATAAAGACAGATTTGCAGAAGCATTTCCCTGGTTGTCTGTATGCCCGTCCACTTCAATAATTAAACTAGGATTTTTTTGCATCAAATCATACACTTTATCTATTTCGCTGTTCGATTCAGCCCGTAAAATTGACTTATTTGAATCAAAGAAAATATTATTCAATACAATTTTTGCCCCTGTTTCCAGTTTTTCAAGAACAATGTTTTTCTTAATTACCGAATAATTCTCTTGTTTAGGTACATTTATATTTTCAGATTGAAACAAATAACCTTCTGCTTCATAAGTCAAATTATAATTCTCTCCGCTCTTTAAAATAAAATAGTAGGAACCCGAATCGGGAGAACAAAAATTAATACTTATTTGAAGCCCGGAGAAATTGTTCTTTACAACTATTTGAGAACCGATGATGGGTTTACCTTTATTATCTCTGATACTACCTGAAATATTTATAGTGCCGGGAGTTTTACTTTCCAGGTTAACTTTTTTGAGTTGTAATTCTTTTTCAATCTCATTGTAGGTAGAGTTAGAAGGCAGTAAAATGGTTTGAGCAAAAGGTTGAAATCCGGTTGCCGAATAATTCAGTTTGTATGTTTTCCCATCTTTACCTGGATGAACCATAAGGACATATTTTCCGGTTGTTTTATTTGGAATAACATCCTGGTCAACGGTATTTGTTTTATCGTCAGTAGCAGTAATGTGAACATTGTCGGGAATTGTAAGCGCACCATCAAAAGTAACAACACCTTCTATCAAGGTAATTTTTTCATCCGGTTTTTCAAGATTAATCATATACAAATCCCTGTCGCCTTTTCCGCCTTTTCGGGCAGAAGAGAAATAAATATGCATTCCGTTTGAAGACATTGAATAATATAAATCATCGTCCGTGGTATTTACAGGTGGTTTCAAATTTACAGGCTCTGTCCAGTTACCAAGACTATTTTTAACCGATTTAAAAACATCATATCCACCCATGGTTTGGTGACCTTTCGAACTAAAGTAAAGAGTTTTACCATCCGGAGTAATGTATGGAGATTCCTCATCATAGGTAGTATTAATAACAGGACCTAAATTGGTAGCCACGCTCCAGGTTCCATCCGGCTGTTTAGTACTCGACCAAATATCTTTACCTCCTAAACCACCTTCTTTTCTGGCACTTACAAAATAAAGGGTGTTTCCATCTTTACTTACTGTGGCAAAAGATTCTTCATATTTGGTATTAATATTCGAACTTAATGGGGTCAATGTCCCCCAATTGAAACCAGTATATTTACTTAGATAAATATCTCCTTCGTTTACATCGCGCCCAACAAATAATTGAAGACCATCTGCAGATATACCCAAAACCGCTTCGTTATCCACAGAATTTATATTTGCGCCCATCCATCTGGGGCGACTCCATGTGCCATCTTTTTTCTTTTTACATAAAAAAATATCTTCATAATATTCTCCCGCTTCCGATTTTTCATTTCCTGTTCCGTCAGCCCTCCGACCAGTAAAATACAAAGTGGATTCATCGGACGAAACTACAGGGTTATATTCCGGAAATTCTGTATTGATGCTATCGCCAAGGTTGATTACTTTTAAATCATCATGGTCAAGTTGAAAATCAACAGCGGTGATATTCATTTGCACCTGCCTGTCAAGTTCGTCTAAAATTTCTTTGTTTTTAGTCCCCACCAAATCTCTGTACTTTGTAAAGAAAGTATTCGATTCGTTTAAATGGTTTTGTAAACGATAGGCAATTCCTAAAAATTTATAGGTGTTTTCAGGTGCTTTTTTTTCTTTAGGGTCTTCCGGCACATAGTTATGACTTACATTTTCAGCAGCAAATTCCAAATAAGGAAGTGCTTTATTTTTTTGAGCAACGGATTCTAAATAACATAACCCCAGTAAATAATTCACATTTGAATTGAGCGAATCCTGATGATAGGCTTTAAGCAGGTATTGTAATGCCGAACCATAGTTCTGCTCCAGGATGTTCAGGTTGGCTTGTTTAATATTTGCTGAGTAATCAGCTACTTTTTTTTGGGCAAAAATGGAAACACTGATAAACGCAAACAAAATTATTGTAATTCTTTTCTTCATATATTTACTGATAATAATTGTGGGAATTGATTTTACAAATATACTTCTTATTTCCACTAAATATTTTTTTATCCTTTTTAATTTAAAAATGCGTTAAAATGGAAAACTAAAAACACTTTACTTATTTTTCACGCTTAATTTAATTTTAATGTACTGAAACTGCTCATAGGCTACTTTATTTTTCTTAGCGTCTTTTTTATATTCTGGTCCCTGTACTATAGCTTTCGGTTCAGTGAAATTTAATTGCTGTTCATTAAACCCTTTTTTTATTAATGCATTCCATACTTTGTCGTGAGCAGTTCTTGCTCTTGCATTGGCAAGGTTTTCATTTGTTTTGTATGTTTTTGTAGGAACGGTGGATGCACTGGATTCGATTTCAATTTTTAATGATGAACCAGAAATCAGGCAAGCCGTCATTTCGTCAATAAAGTTTTTGAATTCATCCGATTTCGTGTCTATTTCTTTTTTGTTGTATTTAAAATTTAATTGAAAAGATGCGTTTTGCAAATCACATTTTTT
>JANYDQ010000252.1 GCA_025363555.1 Bacteroidota bacterium
TTAAATGTGAACAAATCTCTTTTTTATTAAACTTTTTCGTATCATTGTTTCTTTTTTCTCCCAATGGTAAATATTATTGTTTTACAATTAATAGATACCCTTGGGAGTTATTAAAAATCAACTTTTGACAACTTCTATATGTAAAAGAATACGAATCCGAAGGATTCAAATGTTTATAGAAACAGACTCCGAAGGAGTCGATTGTTAATGTTTGAGGAAATGCAGCAGGTAAAAAACAGTTATCCCTAAGGTAGCAAAAGACATAAGCAGCATGGTTATCAGTTTAGACATTCCTGCTGCTTTTACCATATACCGCATGGGTTCTGTGCCCAGGTAATTAATAGGACGTGCAATTACTTTCCACGAACGGGCTTTTTTCTTTGCATACTTTTCAGCATCTTCCAGGTACGACTCTATGTCCAGTGCCAGGTCGCTAAAATCGGTTAACATTAAAATCTCTGTTTCAGGGCTCACCAGCCGTATCAGTTCAAAAACTCCTGCGCTGTTTTGTCCATCCAACATATAATCCAGGATAACCATATTGGTTTGCCCGGTTATAGTGTCTATACAACTTTTGCCATCCTTACATATCTCGATGCTGATGCTATCCCTAAACATGTATTCCAGGTAATGCCTTAGTTTGTCCGCTTTAAATTCATCATTTTGGGTAATAATTATGTTTATTCTTTTCGATTCCATAGATTCTGATTTTTTAAGTATTTTCGGTGCAAAGGTGCAGGTTTCACCGTAAATCAGAGTTACAGAATTTTATCATAGTTATTATACTATTTAAAGTTTTTTCGGGTAATACATTTCTTAACTTTGTAAAACGGAATTAAGATTTGCTTCGCCAACCCCGCAACGCAATGACATACCCCCTATTTCTTCTCTATCGGCAATCCTTTGGCAGCCCAGGAAGAAAACCCTTTCTCCAGGTTAAACACGCGCTTAAATTTATGCTTTTCCATAAACTCGGCACAGTCGCCACTTCTGCCACCCGAAGCACAATAGATGTAATAGGTTTTGTTTTTATCCAGTTTCTCTACCTGTTGTTCGTTGTCTTTTGCCAGCCAGTCCAGTTGAACAGAACCTTTAATAAAACCTTTCGAAGCCAGTTCATCATTGGTACGCAGGTCAATGATTACCCCGTTTTTATCGGCAGACGAAAGTTTTTTGAAATCTTCAGCAGAAAGATTAGTAACCACTGTGGTGTTTGCAGTTTGCGAATAGGCAGTGAAAGAGACAGCAGTGATAATAATAAGAAGGACCAAGTTTTTCATTGTATTTTTTTAGAATTTAGATATTAGAATTTAGTATTTATCGCACAAAGCTAATTCTTTTTAATAAATTTGAGGCTGATAAAAATCATAAACATTGAAAGGAGTAGTAATAAAATCAACCGGAAGTTGGTACACCGTATTGTCAGAAAACAAAATAGTGCTGGAATGTCGCATTAAAGGGCTGTTTCGGATAAAGGATATAAAAACCACCAACCCTATTGCGGTAGGCGATAAAGTGGAGTTGGAATTGGAAGAAGATGGCAAAGGAGTGATACACGCTATTGCAGAACGGAAAAATTATATCATTCGCAAATCTATTAATCTTTCCAAACAATCTCACATACTTGCTGCTAACATAGATGAAGCATTGCTGATAGTAACGCTTGCTATGCCCCGCACTTCAGCCGGTTTCATTGACCGTTTCCTGCTCACTGCCGAAGCATATCACATTCCCACAAGTATTATTTTTAATAAAATAGATTTGTTTGAAGATGAAAAAGTAATGAAAGATGTGAATGAGTTCATCAGTGTTTACGAGAAAATAGGATGTAAATGTTATAAAGTTTCTGCAACAAAAAATAGTAATATAGACGTATTGAAACAAATTACAAAGGATAAAACAATACTCATAGCGGGCCATTCGGGAGTAGGTAAGTCCACCTTGGTAAATGCCATGGATGCTAATTTGAATTTAAAAGTAGGAGAACTTTCGGATGCGCACTTTAAAGGAAAGCATACTACCACCTTTGCAGAGATGCACCCGTTAAGTTATGGCGGGTTTATTATCGATAGCCCGGGAATAAAAGAACTGGGGCTGGTGGATATGGAAAAAGAAGAGATTTCGGATTACTTTCCTGAGATGAGGGCACTAAGAAACAACTGTAAGTTCAATAATTGTTTGCACCTCAGTGAACCGAAATGTGCAATTATCAATGCAGTAGAGAAAGGAGAAATTGCAGTTTCGAGATACAATAGTTATGTAGGCATTATGAACGGGGAAGAACTGGATGTGGAATATTGAGAATAATTTCAAATTTCAGATTCCAAATTTGTTAATCTGAAATTTGAAATCTGAAATTAGTAATATGAAAGTAGTTATCCAGCGCGTTACTCAATCATCAGTTACCATCAATGGAAATATAAAAAGTCCCATTGGCTCGGGTTTATTGATTTTATTAGGTATTGAAGATGCAGATACTGAAGATGATATTACCTGGTTAAGTTCTAAAATAATTAATCTTAGAATATTTAATGATGAAAACGGAGTGATGAATGTTTCGGTGAAAGATGTTGGAGGAGATATTATTCTCGTTTCACAATTTACATTACATGCTTCTACTAAAAAAGGAAACCGCCCTTCTTATATAAAAGCAGCACAACCCCAAACAGCTATTCCGCTTTATGAAAAAATGATTATTCAATTGGAAAACGATTTAGGAAAATCAATATTTACAGGCGAGTTTGGTGCAGATATGAAAGTGAGTTTAGTAAATGATGGTCCGGTAACGATTATTATTGATAGTAAAGATAGGCAATAGCAAATAAACATTACAAATTTACACCTTACTGTTCGCTATTGCCTATTCGCTTTTTACTCAAACCTCAATGCATCAATAGGGTCTAAACGTGCGGCTTTCACAGCAGGGTACAATCCGGAGATTAACCCCACAAACATACAAAGTATAATGCCACTGATAATCCAAACCCAGGGAACTATAAAGCCAACGCCTAACTGAAAGGAAATTAGATTGCCAATTGCCATTCCGAATATAATACCAAGCAAACCACCTAACTGGCAGATAACTATTGCCTCCACCAAAAACTGGCTACGTATCACTTTCTTTGTAGCGCCTATGGCTTTCCTGATTCCAATCTCCCGGGTGCGCTCTGTAACAGATACCAGCATAATATTCATTAGCCCGATGGCAGCACCTAATAAAGTAATAATACCAATCAAAGTGGCACCTGCCGTTACTTTCTGAATATTATCAATTAATAAATTTGCAAGGTTATCGCTCTTGGTAATTTCAAAGTTGCTGTCCTCACCCAATTTCACTCCTCTTATAATTCTGAACACTCCGGTAGCCTCGTTCACTGCCATATCCATTAGTTGCTGATTGGTAACCACCACATTAATAGTATAGGTCATATCCGGTCGGGCGAAATACTGGCGCACATTATTTAAAGGCAATATCCCCACTTTATCACCTCCAAATCCTGCGCTGTTTCCTTTCGATTTTAAAACACCCACCACTTTGTATTTCCCGCTTCCTATGGTTATTACTTTATCCAAAGGGTCTTCTCTTTTTGTAAATAAAGCATTCACTACATCTTGTCCCAAAATAACCACATGGTTTCCATATTGCACTTCCTGGGCGGAGAAGTTGCGCCCTTTTTCCAACTCATAACCGGAAGTAGCCATATAATTTTCATCACCACCAAACACCTGTATATTCGGATTTGTTTTCTTGGATTCGTATTTCATCACTCCCGCACCCGATGCCCTGGTGGATACGGAAGGACTTGCAGGAAAAGAATATTCTTTAGAAAACCGTATCGCCTCATCATAGGTAATGCTCCTGAACCGCTTTGCCTTTCTGCCATTCTCTCCTATATGTATACTCATTTCGCGGTTGCGGATGGTAAATGTATTTGCTCCCATGCTTGTAAAATTACTATTGATGGAAGATTTGATGGCATCTATGGAAGTGAGAATGCCCACCAGCGCCATAATGCCAAAAGCTATGATGACAGCAGTAAGCACAGTACGCAATAATTGACTGCGGATAGCCCTTAATGAAATTCTGATATTTTCTTTAATAAATGAAGCCATCTTTTTATTCTGTAGAACTGCAAAATTAGGAAACAAATCGGATTTGCATTCATAAAGCAACAGCACGTTTAACAGAGGTTAAAATATTTTTGATAAATTAATGCTCCAAATGGTTACAAAAATGTACTTTTAGACCGTAAAACAAACTCTTTACAGATGGAAAATAATTACTTCTCAAAAAAAAATGTACTTGTTAGTATTCTGTTGGTTGCTTTTGCAATGAGTACTTCCTTTTCTCAATCGTCAAAAGCAAAAACTACCCCGGTAAAAAATGCCACAGCAAAAACTACAGCTTCCAAAGTGCCGGTGAACACAAAAAACATTAAAGCAAGGGGAATTATAGCTGCCGACATGGATTGCACGGTAATAGTAAACGGGGCAAAAAAAGTAGTGAATGTAAAAGCCTATACCGCCAGTGTAGTTACATTGCTTTACGGACCCAACAGCATTGAAGCTACTTCTACTGACAAAGCGATGCCTTCCTCGTTTAAAACTTCTGTTAACGTAAAAGACACCACTAAGCAAATCATTGAAATATCTTTTTTTGATGACAGAAAGTTCCTGGATTATATTAAGCAGGGGATGTATAGCATGGTGGAAACTGCCATCAAGAGAAATCCTGATTTGGCTAATAACACAGAAGTATTGCCAAACAATCCCCTCCAGATGGCTATTACCTATTCTCAACCCGAAATAGTAAAATTGCTGGTAAGCAAAGGGGCAAGTTTTACAAAGCCCGACCCTATTTACCCCATGCACAAAGCAATTTTGTTTGCATCTGACCAAAAACCAAAGGACAAAGACCTTGCACCAGACAGAGCAATGGTGGAATTCTTTTTAACAAAAGGTTGTAAGCTTACAGATAAAGACGATGCAGGCAATACCCTCTTACACTCGGCTTGCAGAGGAATAAAATTAGATATGGTGCATTATCTGTTGAAGAATGGACTGGACATCAATGCCAAAAATGAAGCTGGTGACACTCCCCTTAAAATTGCAGAAGATAAAGGCGCTGTATCTATTATAGAGTATTTAATTGCTAAAGGCGCAAAACAAGATAAAGTGGAAGAACCACAGGAAGAAAAAACGGAAGAAAAGACAGACGATAAGTAATAAACAATAAATAATTAAAAATACAAAGACAAAAATGGCATTTGACATTGAAATGATAAAGGAAGTGTATAAAAATCTTCCTGCAAAAGTAGAAGCAGCACGCAAATTAGTTGGTCACCCGCTTACATTAACAGAAAAAATTCTTTATGCTCATTTGCATCAAGACCAACAACCGGAAAATTTTGGAAGAGGAAAAGCCTATGTGGATTTTACTCCGGACAGGGTAGCTATGCAGGACGCAACAGCACAAATGGCACTCCTGCAATTTATGCAGGCAGGTCGTCCTAAGGTTGCAGTTCCTTCCACTGTGCACTGCGACCATTTAATTACAGCTAAGAACGGGGCAAACGAAGATTTGGCGTTTGCTAACAAAGAGAGCAAAGAGGTATTTGATTTTCTTGGTTCTGTATCCAATAAATATGGAATTGGTTTCTGGAAGCCGGGTGCAGGTATTATTCACCAGGTGGTATTGGAGAATTACGCATTTCCAGGAGGGATGATGATTGGAACAGATTCGCACACGGTGAATGCCGGTGGTTTGGGGATGATTGCAATAGGTGTGGGCGGAGCTGATGCCTGTGATGTAATGGCAGGACTGGCATGGGAATTAAAGATGCCAAAACTGATTGGTGTTAAATTAACCGGTAAACTAAATGGCTGGACGGCTCCGAAAGATGTGATATTAAAGGTTGCCGGAATACTTACAGTAAAAGGCGGCACAGGTGCAGTGGTTGAATATTTTGGTGAAGGCGCTACTTCCATGAGTTGCACAGGCAAAGGAACTATTTGTAACATGGGTGCTGAAATTGGCGCTACTACTTCTACTTTTGGTTACGATGCTTCCATGGAGCGCTATTTAAAAGCAACCGGAAGAGCGGATGTTGCTGAATTAGCAAAAAGTGTGAAAGAACATTTGACTGCCGATGCAGAAGTATATGCACATCCAGAAGACTATTTTGACCAGGTAATTACCATTGATTTGAATACGCTGGAGCCGCATGTAAATGGTCCGTTTACTCCTGACTTAGCCACTCCTATTTCTCAATTAAAAGACGCTGCAATTAAAAATGGCTGGCCCACCAAAATATCGGTTGGTTTGTTAGGTTCCTGCACCAACTCTTCTTATGAAGATATTTCCCGCGCAGTAAGTCTGGCAAAACAAGTTTCTTCCAAACACTTAAAAGCAAAATCAGAATATTTAATTAATCCGGGTTCCGAGCAAATACGATTTACCATTAAGCGGGATGGTTTCCTGGATGTGTTCGACCAAATAGGTGCTAAGGTATTTACCAATGCCTGCGGTCCATGTATAGGCATGTGGGATAGAATGGGTGCAGAAAAGCAGGAAAAGAATACCATTATTCATTCGTTCAACAGAAACTTTGCGAAGCGTGCGGATGGAAATCCTAATACGTATGCATTTGTTGCCTCTCCCGAAATAGTAACAGCAATGGCTATTGCAGGAGATTTAACTTTTAATCCGCTGACTGATTATTTAACCAATGAAAAAGGAGAACCGGTTAAATTTGATGCCCCAACAGGTGAGGAGTTGCCTTTTAAAGGCTTTGCAGTGGATGATGCAGGTTATCAATCCCCTGCTGAAGATGGAAGTAAAGTGAATATAATTGTTTCTCCGACTTCCGACAGATTACAATTACTTGACCCTTTCAGTGCCTGGGAAGGCATTGATTTGAAAGGTTTGAAACTATTAATTAAAGCAAAGGGAAAATGCACTACCGACCATATTTCTATGGCTGGTCCGTGGTTAAAGTATCGCGGACATCTTGATAATATCTCGAATAACATGCTGATTGGTGCTATAAATTTCTTTAATGAAAAAACAGATAGCGTAAAAAATCAATTGACAGGAATGTATGATTCTGTGCCGAAAGTACAACGCGATTATAAAACATACGGAATAGGTTCCATTGTGGTGGGTGATGAAAATTACGGGGAAGGTTCATCAAGAGAACATGCAGCTATGGAGCCCCGCTTTCTTGGCGTACGAGCAGTATTGGTAAAATCGTTTGCACGTATTCATGAAACCAATTTGAAGAAACAGGGAATGCTGGGATTAACGTTTGCTGACAAAGCAGACTATGATAAAGTTCAGGAAAACGATTCGATTGATATTATAGGGTTAACTTCTTTTGCACCTAACACCCCGTTAACAGTGGTGCTAAACCATGCAGACGGAAGCCGGGAGGAAATACAAGTGAACCATACCTACAACGAACAACAGATAGAATGGTTCAAAGCAGGTGGTGCGTTGAATATTATAAGAGCGAATATAAAAGCCTAAGTAACGAATTACGAATAGTTACGAACTTATAAAACTATTGGTTAACTGATAAATAAAAAACTTCAAGGTTGTAACCTTGAAGTTTTTTATTTAGTCCTCCCTCAAAAAGTAGTTTTCAAATTGGTTAATTGAAAAAACAGATTCATTAACTCAGGAAATAATTGAGCCAAGGAAACTTTCCCTTCTTTCCAAAGGTTCATCATTCGTTTAAAATTCATTG
>JANYDQ010000254.1 GCA_025363555.1 Bacteroidota bacterium
ACGCTTTGATACAGCGAAATCCGAAAAGTTCATTTGTGTGTCTGTTTGAATTAACATTCCGCAAAATTACACACCTAATGAGTCTATATAGGCTGATATTATTGATATTTATTAACATTTTGCCTTGCAAAACTCTCTATAGAAGGATTTTGTGTAGCATTGGTATAACTTGGTCCTGCCCATGAATAGCTTGTACCACCGCTTGAGTTTAAATTCAAAGTACCACCTACGGCTAGTGGACTATTGCTTGATGCAGATGCTGTAGGAGATGTAAGCACCGTTTCTGTTACCGATGTACGTGCACTTGGGCAACCATTTGTCCCTGTTTCGCTAACATACCAAGTTGTAGTATTACTTACTGAAGTTTGGTAAGTAGTGTATCCTACCGGTACTATTGATTCCTGTATTACTAAATTATCAAGTGTTGTTGACATAGAGATTCCACCTGTTCTTCCAGCAATAACGTGTTTCCAGGTTGATTTGTTTGCAGCTAAATAAGCAGGAGGTAATTGAACATTATTAAAGATAGTTACCCCACCTATAACCAATGTTAACTGACCACTTGCATTTACTGTAATTGTATAATGTTTTAAACCACTGTTTAACCACGAAGTATTAGCAGAATATCCTAATACAGGTGAACCGTCTGTTGAATTAAAACTTGTTCCTGCCTCGTTATATAATAAATAAATACCTTGAACATTAGGGTTTACTGTTCCATACGCATCAAAACTGATTCTTAATTTGGTTCCGGAACCCTGTTCAATACCATTAGTGATGATTGTAGCATCTGCATCATCTGCAAAGCTATAGCTAAAACCGTCTGCCATATTAGATACGCCTGAACCAACTGTGGTTCCATCAAAATCAACTTGCAATTGAGTTGTAGTGCTTCCACTTGCAGGAATAGTAATACCTCCTTGTTGTGAAGCGGAATTTGGGTACAAGTTTAAAACGCCTGCTGAAATTGCTGCAACACCCGAAAGAGTTGCTGTGCCTGCTCCTGAACTGAAGTTATTTGTATAATAAGTTTGAAATGAAGCCGGAGGACCTTGTTGTAAACTACCACCTGATGATGCATTGTACCAGTTAAACTGACCTGACCCTGCCGCACCTGCTGATGAAGCTACTGAAGCAGTAGGGATACCCGGACCGCATTGTGATGCGCTAACCGATGTAGGAGCCGAAGGTGTGGTTCCGGTTACTGCAGTTACGGTGGGGCTTTGAACGCAAGTACCTTGAGTAACAGTACATGTATAAGTTGCCGCTGTGGTAATTGTTACGGTTTGCGTACTTCCTAAACCACCAGTCCACGCATAAGTAGCGCCACTTGGGCTGGCTGTTGCAGTTCCACTTGCACCAGAACATAAAGGTAGTGAAACAGGTGCAATAGATGCTAAAACATAAACTGTAACTGTTGAAGCTGTAGATGTAGCACTTGCTCCGCCATTTGAACAAGTTACTACACATTGATATTGTATAGTTTGTGATGTATTTAATATACCTGTTGTATAAGTACTAGCTGTTGCACCAGATATATTAGTGTAACCACCGCCATTTACATTTTGTTGCCATTGGAAAGTAATTCCGCTGTTTAATGAATAACCCGACAATGAAAGTGTAGAAGTACCAGAACCGCAGATAGAAGAAACCGAAGCCGAAGAAGTACCTGCTGTAGGTGTTCCTGAACATGGAGTACCTACCACGTTAATTAAATAATCTTCTGTTTCGCCCCAGGTATAGGTACCGCAGGGAGGGACAATACCGGTGATTGCATCATCTATTACCCGCATTACTGTATTACCTAAAGTTGCTCCGGCAGGTACAGTGATTGTAAAAGGATATGTATTTCCACCTCCGCTATATGTTGCAAAAACACCTTGCTGGTAATAAGCAGTTTCTCCGGGATCAGTAAATACACCATTTTGGTTCCAGTCGATATAAACATAATAAGAGACGTTACCGTAACTCAAGAAGCCGCAATCAATAAGAGTTACCGAACCTGAAACTGAAGCCCCTACTGTTACATTTGGCACTGCAACACCAATTGTGTAATTAGAGTATAAAGAAGCTGCTGAACCCGGTCCAGGGGCAAGTGTACCACAGGGGGCAGAATTAGTCATTGTGCCAAATGATACACTTACTATTTCATCATAGCTCGTGGATGTTGCTCTAGAAACACAATAAGTTTGTGCATTCGCGTTGGTTGTCATAAGTCCCAATAGAACCATTGCGCAACACGCTAACTTTACAATCAGCGATTTTGATTTTGTAATTACTTTTTTCATTTGATTTTGTTTTTAGGGTTTGTTTTTATTTATTCATTAAAAAAAAACCTACAAGGTGGCTAACCACCTTGAAGGTTTTGGAAAAATTTATTTAGCTACTGTGTATTGTTGTGCCAAAGGGGTCGGATGGTGGTCCGTCTCCGGCTGAGTTATGGGCTATAACTACCCAGTTGGTTAATACATCTGTGTTTTTTGGAGTTACTTCTCCGCCAAGCGATGAATCGAATGTTGGAGGATTGGCAGGATAAAATCCGGTTGGATATACTGCTATTCCTTGTGTTTCGTAAATTTTGTAATAATCAGCATTTGCAAGATGATGAAAGTGCATAATGCCTTTGCCAACAAACGGACTGTTTACTACCGAGCCATCCATTACTTTTCCGGGAATTACAGCAGCAGCGCCCGGGCTGGTGATTTTTACCCCGAATGTGAGCCATTTTACCTGGTTGTTTGGAAATTTAACTTCCAGTAAATCGCCCGAAGTTTTATACACTGCGCCCGATGCTTTTACTTCCAATTTTACTGCTCTTGCTGCACTTTTTGCAATTGCATGTGCATTCACGTTGGTTGTTTCTGCATTTTCCAGGTGCAGTGCCTCTGATAATAAGAAACCTCCCTGTGCTGCTATGGCAAGGTCAAGGTCGGTGGACATTGGCAAACCTACCGCCCTCATTTGTACTATTTTTTTTGCTACCGAAAGGCTTCCTTCCAGGGCAGCTATTAATTCTGGTTTATTCATTTTATATTATTTTGTTGTTTATTATTAATTCGCTACTATCCCTTTTAGTACAGAAACGAATATTTTTGTTAATTTCACGGTTTAATTTTAAAATAAATTTAACCTAATTATTATTCATGGTACTAACAAAATACATACTGAACAACGAAAGTTTATTTTCAGATGACAGTAAACTAATAGGTATAAAACGTCCTTTTGATGATTTAACAATGCAAAGCGTCCACGACAAATTAGAACAAACTACTTGCACTGATAAGGACAACCATACGTCCGAAATAATCGTAAACATCGATACCAGCGATATGAAAATAAAACACTGCTGTATTTTATCAGAAAACAAATTTAATAAAAAATAGGTATGTTTCATTAAGGTATTTTTAACCAGTATGGTGAAATATAGTGATTTGTAAGTGTTCCCCATACATTCAAGTTGCTGTTGATTATTTTAATAAACTCTGTTGGGTTATTAATTAGATAACCGCGACTTTCTGCTAACTCAAAATCTTTAATACACTCTACAACTATTGTCCAGTGGTGTGGTGTAGGGTAGCCGTCAGTGCAAGTCGCTTTTTCGCCTTTCTTCAATTTCAAGTCCTGAAAAGACGTTTTTATTCTTGTTTGTTCCATTTTTTCAATTAATTTTCTGTACTAAAAGGGATAGGTGCGTATTAATTTATTTATTGAAAAATTGTTTATTAGTTGTACTACCCAAACTCATTTCCGGGTTTGGGCAACTTCTCAAAAAGCTTATACATTCCGAAAATGAAATGACCTCCAACCAGCTCCATAGTGGGTAACATCATTTTGATTTTGGGTAAAATCATTTTGATATTGGGTAAAATCCTTGTGATTTTGGGTAACATCCTTGTGATTTTGGGTAACATCAACTTG
>JANYDQ010000256.1 GCA_025363555.1 Bacteroidota bacterium
ACGCTTTGATACAGCGAAATCCGAAAAGTTCATTTGTGTGTCTGTTTGAATTAACATTCCGCAAAATTACACACCTAATGAGTCTATATAGGCTGATATTATTGATATTTATTAACATTTTGCCTTGCAAAACTCTCAAACTTTCATATAAAACCATGAATTTTTCAGGTAACAAACTAGACTAAGACCAAACCAACAGAAGAATGTAATGAAAGAAAAAATAGTAAAAGAAAAACTCTTTTTTTTTTAATCGAAATCAGAAAATCATGGCAGAAAGTAAAAAAAGAGGGGTAACTTTTCGTTACCCCTCTTATCTATATCATCACCCGCACCCTCTAATCTTTAGAAAAGAGTTGCTCAAAAGGCATTCATGAACTAATGAACCTGGTTAGCATAAAATTTCCGTTCTTTCAAATAATAAAAATTTCCTTTTTCCATAACATGTACAATAAGGTGTTCAATGGAAATGGGCGCGCCTTCTTCAATGTCGGCAATGTTGGAATGGCGGATGCTGTGTCCATCAAAAATTAAAATTAAGCCCGAACCGATAGCTTCCATGCGGTTTCCTTCTTTCACTAACACTCCCGTGTCTTCACCCAAACCAATGCCGATGCACCCCGGGTTGGAGGCTACTGCCTGCGCCAACCGACCAAAACGACCGCGCGTAACGAAATGAGAATCGATGATTACGTCCTTGATAAGAGCAAGTCCGGTGGTTATTTTTACTTCGCCTTTCAGCAGTGCCCCTGTGCTTGACCCTTGGTAAATCATGGTATTGCTCATCGCCATGGCACCTGCGCTGGTTCCGGCTATTACAAAGTTTTCGGTTTGATATCGGTGGTATAGAATTTCCATGAATTCGGTTCCGCCAAAAATCATGGTGAGCCGCAACTGGTTGCCACCGGTAAACATCACTCCGTCAGCTTTTTTTATTCGTTCTAAGTATTCGGGGGTAAGCGCGTCTTCACGGTTTTTGATATGGATAACTCCAATGTTGTTACATCCTAATTTGCCGAAGGCGTTAATATAATTTTCGCCCACTTCTTCAGGAATCTGTGAAGCAGTGGTGATTACTTCTACATAAGAATCTACTCCTTTCATTTCGGATAAGATGCGCTTGAGAATTCCGAATTCAAAAAAATGCAAATGAGCTTTGGGTTCAAAGTTAGGTTCTATTCCGGTGCCTTTGTCTTCGCTGCCGCCTACTGATATTAATTTTCCTTTTGGATAATCCATATTGATTGTTGCTTGATGAATTTTAATTGTTGATTTTAATTCTTTGCAAAAGTAGACCTCTTTCCTTCTTATTGTAAAAATTAATATACTTTTCTATCAACAAAATGAAGATAGTTATCAATTTGTTAGTGTATGTCCTAATATTTTTATTACTTTGAATAAAATTTTAAATAAGGTATATGAAAATAATAGAAATAAGAGTAATGAGGGGTCCGAATTTCTGGTCGATTGCCAGGCGGAAATTAATAGTAATGAAGCTGGATATAGAGGAACTGGAGTACATGCCCACTAATAAAATAGATGGTTTTTTGGAACGGTTGCAACTGATGATTCCTTCTTTGATGGAACACAGATGTTCTCCAAATATGACAGGTGGATTTTTTCTTAGAGTGAAAGAAGGCACCTATATGGGGCATGTGATAGAACATATTGCACTTGAAATTCAGTCGTTGGCAGGAATGGACTGTGGTTTCGGGAGAACCCGAGGCACAGGCAAGGAAGGTATTTACAGTGTGGTGTTTTCTTATATGGAAGAAGCGGTAGGGACGTATGCTGCCAAAGCAGGAGTAAGAATAGCGGAAGCGTTGATAAAAGGAGAAGAATATGATTTGGAAAATGATATTCGCACCATGCGTGAACTGCGCGAAGATGTAAGGTTTGGCCCAAGCACGGGTTCAATCATAGACGAAGCAGTAGCAAGAGATATTCCGTTTATTCGTTTGGACGGGCAAAGCCTTGTGCAGTTGGGTTATGGAAAAAACCAGGTAAGATTTCGCGCCACAATGACTAATCATACGAGTTCTATTGCTGTTGATTTGGCAAGTAATAAAGATGAAACCAAGCGAATGCTGATAGATGCTGCCATACCCGTAGCCAAAGGTGTTTGTATATGGAAAGAAGAAGATTTGGAAAGTGCGGTGGATAAAGTTGGGTTTCCACTGGTGTTTAAACCACTGGATGGAAATCATGGAAAAGGTGCTTCCATAAATGTGAAGACCATGGAAGAAGCAGAGGCGGCTTATGAGCATGCTAAAAAATATTCACGAAAAATAATTATAGAAAAATTTATTACAGGATATGATTTCAGGGTGCTGGTAATTAATCACCGGTTTATTGCAGCGGCATTAAGGGAACCCGCACATGTTGTGGGAGATGGAATTTCCACCATTGAGCAGTTGATAGAAAAAGAAAACAAAGACCCACGGAGAGGATACGGTCATGAAAACGTATTGACAGAAATAAGTATAGACAGGGAAACGAAGGAACAACTTTCGAAGAAAGAATATACCATAGAAACTATTTTAAAAAAGGATGAGAAATGTTATCTGAAAGGCACTGCAAACCTTAGTACAGGTGGCACTTCCACAGATGTAACAGATATTGTTCACCCTCATAATATTTTTATTTGCGAACGAATATCAAGAGTAATCGGTTTAGATATTTGCGGAATAGATATTATGGCATCTAATTTATCGGAGCCGTTGGAAACGACAGGTGGAGTGGTGCTGGAAGTAAATGCCGCACCCGGATTTCGAATGCATCTGGCACCTGCAAAAGGATTGCCAAGAAATGTGGCAGCACCTGTAATTGATATGCTGTATCCGAATGGCAAATCATGTCGCATTCCTATAATTGCAATAACAGGTACAAATGGTAAAACTACTACTACGCGTTTAATTTCTCACATTGTAAAAAATAATGGTTACAAAGTGGGGTTTACTACTTCGGATGGAATTTATGTAGGAAATTCAATGCTTACAAAGGGAGATACCACAGGACCAATGAGTGCAGAATTTATTTTGAAAGACCCAACCGTGGAGTTTGCAGTGCTTGAAACCGCCCGTGGTGGTATATTAAGAGCCGGTTTGGGTTTCGGAAAATGTGATGTGGCGGTGGTTACGAACATACAAGCCGACCACATGGGATTATCTGATATCAATACGCTGGAAGATATGGCAAAGGTAAAGGGAGTGGTGGTAGAAGCTGTGAAGCGGGATGGGTTTGCAGTTTTGAATGCAGATAACAAGTATTGTGCAGGCATTGCAAAATCAGCAAATTGCAAAATAGCCTATTTTAGTATGGATGAAAATAATCCTGTAATAGTGGAACATTGCAAAAACAGAGGAGTAGCGTGTATCTTTGAAAATGGATTTATCACCATTAAAAAAGGCGATTGGAAATTCAGAGTGGAAAAAGTAACCAATATTCCATTAACTTTTGGCGGACGCGTTACATTTATGATTTACAACGTACTCGCTGCAACGCTTGCCTCGTATGTGTATGGATTTACAATTGAAGACATTCGTTCCGGGCTTGAAACATTTATTCCATCGTCTGCACAAACACCCGGGAGGATGAATATTTTCGATTTCAAAGAATACAAAGTAATGATTGACTTTGCACATAATCCTGATGGTTTTAACGGAATCAGAGAGTTTTTATCAACTATAGATTCACCTTATAAAATTGGAATTATTACAGGTACAGGCGACAGAAGGGATGAAGATATAAGAGACCTGGGAAGAATTTCCGCAAAAATGTTTGATCATATTATTATTCGCCAGGATAAATTTTTGCGTGGAAGACAAGCAGAAGAAATTGTACAATTATTAGTGGAAGGAATAAAAGAAGTGGACCCGAAACAATCTTATGAATATATTCCAAAAGAAGTGGAAGCTTTGAAACACGCTTTATCAATGGCAAAACCCGGAACATTTATAACCGCATTAAGTGATGTGATTGATAATGCAATAGAAGTAGTGCAGTCTTACCTGAATAAGGAAAGAGGAATGTAACCATGCTTATTAAGTGAGAAACTTTAAAATAAAAAGTGGGATACAATACAAAGGACAACAAATAAATTAGGTTATTTAATCGGTTTGGATTACCCCTTAATATTTATTTCAACATAAATTTATACAGGCTCCTAAACCTTCAAGGTTTTTAAAACCCTGAAGGTTTAAACAACTTAATTCTTAATAATATTCATTTCGCTAATTAAATTAGTAGCTCCACCAAATTTATCAATCATAAATAAAACATAACGGACATCCACACAAATGGTGCGTTTGTATTTGCTGTCGTAATAAATATCACCGCTCATGGCTTCCCAGTTGCCATCGAAAGCAAGTCCTACCAATTCTCCGTTTCCATTTATTACAGGGCTTCCGGAGTTGCCGCCTGTAATATCATTGTTGGTAATAAATGCAACATTTATATCATTGTTTTTTCCTGCATATTGTCCGAAGTCTTTTTTATTATATAATTCCTTCAGTTTCGCAGGTACATTAAATTCAGGGTTCTTCGGGTCTTCCTTTTCCATCACGCCTGTTAGTGTGGTATAATATTTATAGTTGACAGCATCTTTTGGTGAATAAGCCTGCACACTTCCATACGTTAATCGTAACGTGCTGTTTGCATCTGCATAGAATTTTTTATCGGGCTGCATTTCCATCAATCCTTTAATGTACTTGCTGCTTTGTGCATTATTAATAATTCCGAAAGCATCCGCATGGGGTTTGATATTGGTTACATAATTGTCGTAAAATGATTTTACAAAATGATAAGCGGGGTCATTCTGCAATTGTTTTAAATCAGGTTTTGCAAGAAATTTATCTACATCTGTTTTATGAATCATAAAACTATTTTTGAAAACATTGGCAGCAAATTTTTCAAATATTTCTTTCGTGTTTTTTGCTTTTTTCTGTTTCATTATCTCTGCCATGTAAGCCGGATGCTGGTCTTTTGGAATGTTTTTATAAAACATTTCGGAGAGTGAAGCAAGGATTTTCTGGTCGGAAATAACATTAAATGATTTATAGAAAGCATCTCCATCTGCTTTTAATTTTCTTACTGCTTTGTTTATTTCTGCGCTGTCTTGTTTTTCTGCTTTTAATGCTTTTTCCAAATCCTGGAAGGAAAGGGCGTACGCTGCAATGGAGCTTCCTAAAATATCCTCGTTCATATATGTTCTGTGCAGGGCATATTTGTTATAATCAACATAAGCATTTTCGATGGTGGGTAAAACGGAAGAGTATTCCGGTTTATTCTTAGCCCATTCATTAAATTTCTTTTCAGAGGTTTGTTTTTCTTCAAATACTTTCAAGCGTTTCAGTTGTTCTGTTTGCCCTATAAAGTATTTCCAATAGTTGGCTATTTGAGCATATTTGGAAGAAAGCAGCAAACGAATACTGTCACTTTTATCCATTTCTTCTTTCCATGCTTTCAAACGAATGTCGCGCAAATCAACTGTTGCAGGGTTTGTTTTATCAACTGCTAACTGGATGCCGAATGAAGTTTCGTAACGGTTGGTTCTGCCGGGATAGCCATATACCATAGTGAAATCGCCTTCTTCTAAGCCTTTGATGGAAATATTTAAAAACTTTTTGGGATGGTAAGGTATATTGTCTTTGGAGTAGGGTGCGGGTTTATTGTCTTTGTTTGCATAAATACGAAACACCGAAAAGTCACCTGTATGGCGGGGCCACATCCAGTTGTCGGTATCGCCTCCAAACTTTCCGATGGATTGTGGAGGAGTGGCTACCAAACGAATGTCGGTAAATTTTTCGAAGACAAATAAATAAAAGGCATTGTCGCGGAAAAAGGAGCGGACAGTAGCATCATAACTACTTTTATCAGTTATTTCTTTTTGAATGGTTTTAAATATTTCCATTTTCTTTGCTTCCAACTCTTTTGCTTCCACACCAGCCAATGCCTTATTCACTCTATCAGACACATCTTCCATTCGAACTAAAATGGAAGCCGACATATTGGGATTATCTTTTTCATCTGCTAAAGATTTTGCCCAGAAACCATTATCAAGAATATTATCAGATGCAGTGCTATGGGCAGCAATAGCTCCGTATCCGCAGTGGTGATTGGTTAACAATAATCCTTTGTCGGAAACAATTTCGGAAGTACAGCCCCCATTGAACCACACAATAGCATCTTTGAGGCTGGAATTGTTAATGTCGTATAATTGTTCGGCAGTAAGTTTTAACCCAAGGCGCTGCATTTCTGCATAATTATTTTTTAACAGCATGGGCAGCCACATGCCTTCATCGGCTTTTACTAAGTTAATGGTTAGAAAGTGAAAAGTTAAAAGAAAGAGTAGTGTTTTTTTCATTTTATTTAATAATTAGGTTTGTTTTATTTCGTGGACAAAAGTAATATTCCTTACTATATGTGTTTGATTTATTTTAGGTGAGGAGATTATCAGGGATGGGTGGTAAAACAACAGGAAGATGGATTGTGGGGTTGGCAAATGCGAATGGAAGGTTGAAAACATCTGTGGTGAAACACCTGCAATGGCTAAACACCTACAATGGTATTATACTACTTATGCTGGTGGCTTATCTCATATTGAATCTAAAACATGCAATAGGGATGGTACTTTAACGCCCCATTTTTGGGATGTTTCTTTTAAGTGAACTTTCATTATGCTTACATAATAATTCAATTTTTTCAAATAAAAAAATAAAAAACACACAAACAGGTTTCTGTTTGCGTACACCTATATATAGTATCACTACTAACCGACTAATTTTTTGAGATTCCTCACTTCGTTCGGAATGACAGGTGTTTCCAGTTGGAGAGGCTTGGTGGAGGTCGGGGCTTCGCCCCGACC
>JANYDQ010000258.1 GCA_025363555.1 Bacteroidota bacterium
ACGCTTTGATACAGCGAAATCCGAAAAGTTCATTTGTGTGTCTGTTTGAATTAACATTCCGCAAAATTACACACCTAATGAGTCTATATAGGCTGATATTATTGATATTTATTAACATTTTGCCTTGCAAAACTCTCAAACGATAAGGTTTTAAAAAATAAGTTTGGAAGGTTTAAGCAAAAACGTCAGGAGATAAAAAGAAAGGAAGAATTTTTATAAAACCGGGCTCGTGTTTTTATAAAAAAGTATTTTCTGCTATTAAATTAGTACCACACCTTTATCGGTAAGTTTTACCAAACGTTCGCGATACAAAGCCCCGATAGCTTTTTTAAAGGCTTTTTTACTGATTTGAAGTTTTGCTTTTATTTCTTCGGGAGAAGAATTATCATTTAAAGAAAGAAAACCATTTTCTTCTTTCATCATTTTCAGGATTCGCCATTTTACATCGTCCACCAGTTCAAATCCGCTTTTCTGCAAACTCAAATCTATTTTATTATCCTCCCTCACCTGTTTCACAAATCCTTTTACTTTGTCGCCAATACGAATGGTTTCAAAAATTTCATTTTTATAAATCAACCCGCTGTACATATTGTTAACAATAGCATTAAAGCCCATCGGGGTTTCAGAATAAATCAATAAGTCCACTTGGTCGCCATCCATTACTCTTATATCATTATTTTTAATATACCTGGTTAGTTTTACCGAAGCCACCAAACGATTGGTTGTTTCGTCTACATATACATACACCACATAGCTCCTGCCCTGCTCCATCTTTACAGGTTGTTCGCGAAACGGAACCAGCAAATCCTTATCCATACCCCAGTCCAGGAATGCTCCGAAATTATTTGCCTGCTTCACTTCCAGGTATGCAAATGTATTTGCCGTTGCAAATGGAGTAACCGTTGTTGCAATTAATCTATCGTCCGAATCACGAAAAATAAAAACATTTAACATATCTCCAATTTGAGTTCCAGCAGGAACCCATTTGGTGGGCATCAAAATTTCCGCATCATCAGCCCGAAGGTAAATACCAAAGTCCAATTGCTTTATTACTTCCAGTTCGTTGTATTCCCCTATTTTTATCATAATTTTAATGCTGATTTGTAATGCTTAATTCCTGATTAATTCTTCATTCTATTGCTCATCGCTTTTCTTTACATTTTGCAAAATGGAAGTAACAAGAGATAAAATAAAGCTGAATAGCAATGCCCACCAAAAACTATCTACAGTAAAACCATCCACAATTTTAGCAGTTATTAAAATAATTCCGGCATTTATTACTAATAAAAATAATCCTAATGAAAGGATAGTTACCGGTATAGTAAGTAGTATCATTATTGGTTTTATTACATTGTTTAAAAACGAAAGCACTGTTGCTACCGCTAAAGCAGTTAAAAAACTGTTATTGGCTATATGCACTCCGGGCAACAAATAAGAGGAAATTAAAACCGCAAGTGTAGAAATAATAAGTTGAATAATAAATTTCATTTTGTTTACTAATTTTTAAATAACGTGCAAAGTTAAATTATTTATTGCAGAAAGAAGTTATTGCATTCGCACACTTTTGTCCGTCAATGGCGGCAGAAACAATTCCTCCTGCATACCCTGCTCCTTCACCGCAGGGGTAAAATCCGTTTATTTGAGGATGTTGTAACGTTTCCGGATTTCTTGGAATGCGCACAGGGGAAGAAGTTCGCGATTCTACTCCCAGAATCACTGCTTCATTACTTAAATATCCCCGCATCTTGTTCCCGAATTCCCTGAAACCAATTTGCAATCGTTTACTGATTGGTTCCGGAAGCAATGCATGCAAGGGAGCCGACTTTACTCCCGGCTGATAAGATGTAACAGGCAAATCGGAGGATAATTTATTAGTTGTAAAATCCAATAATCGTTGTGCAGGGGCGGTTTGTGTTTGTCCTCCTGCATTCCACGCCATCTTCTCTACTGCCTGCTGATAGCGCAATCCGGCTAATGGTCCAAATTGCTGATACTCTTTTAAATCTTCTGGCTCAATGGTTACCACCATTCCAGAATTTGCAAATGGATTATTTCTTTTTGATGGCGACCAGCCATTTGTAACCACTTCACCTGGCGCAGTAGCACAAGGGGCAATGATTCCGCCAGGACACATACAAAATGAATACACCCCTCGACCCAATACCTGCTGAACTAAACTATAAGAGGCAGCAGGCAAATAATCTCTTTTGTCTGCAACTTCATTTATTCCGCAATGATATTGCAAGGAATCAATCAATGCCTGCGGATGTTCAACACGAACACCCATTGCAAAGGTTTTTCCTTCTATTAAAATATTTTTAGAATGAAGCAACTCAAAAATATCTCTTGAACTGTGTCCTGTAGCAAGTAGTGCCGAATCAGCAATGAATTCAAGGGTTGCATTATTTTCTAAATCAGTACAAACAACTCCCTTTATCGAATTATTTTTTATAATTAAATCTGTTACATGTTTATTAAAATGAACTTCTCCTCCATTGTTAATAATAGTATTTCTAATGGCTTCAATAATTTTCGGAATTTTGTTTGTACCAATGTGAGGGTGGGCTTCTATTAAAATGTTTTCATCAGCTCCATGAGCAACAAATGTTTCCAGCACTTTAGTTATATCGCCTCGCTTGGTAGAACGGGTATATAATTTTCCATCCGAATAGGTACCGGCACCACCTTCTCCAAAACAGTAATTGGAATGCGGATTAACAATATGCAGTTTGTTTATAGCCGCTAAATCTCTTCTCCTGCTTTTTACATCTTTTCCCCGTTCTATTACTATTGGTTTCAAGCCATTCTCTATTAATTGCAATGCGGCAAATAATCCTGCCGGTCCGGCACCGATAATGATAACAGGCTTTTTATTTGTTACATCATTATAATTTATTTTATAAGAAACAGCAGCAGGTGGTTGCTCGTTTACATAAACTTGCAGCTTCAGGTTTATTTTAATATTCCTTGACCTGGCATCTATAGAGCGTTTCAGGATTTTAATAAACGAAATATTATTGGCAGAAATAAATAATTGCCGGGCAGCTATTATTTTTATTTGTTCTTCATCGCTTGCTTCTTCAGGAGAAACAACCAGGTTGAGTTCGTGTTTCATTATTTAGGTACATTTTTATTGTACAAAAAATTCGTTATTCGTAGATTCCTAACCTTCAAAAGTAAGAGAAATTAAAAATATTTTCGAATTCAATTTATCAACTGAATTGGAAAAAATGGTATTGTCTTTTATCAATAAGTTTTTTGTGCCAATAGTCATTTTACCTTCAATGGCAAACTTAAAGTACTGCAAAAAGAATTCGGCACCTGCTCCAAATTCGTACGAATAATCATCTCTTTGCAGCTTAACAATTTGTTCCTTCGGGTCGGTGCTGGTTTTTGTATTTCTTTTAGAAGCTAAATCGAGGCTGTAACCTCCACCAGCAAGTATATATGCAGCAAAATTCTTTACCCGAGTGGACCTCAATTTTAAATCAAGAGGAAAGTTTAAGAAGGTGGATTCAATGTTTTTTACCGTTGTATAGGTTACAAATTCCTGGTGAGTGGAATCATACCTTCTCGGGTCAAAATAATACTGGAGATTTCGTTCTGCAAAAGAAAGATTGGGAACAAATCGCAGGGTAAGGTATTTGTGCAGCCTTACCTCTGATACAATGCCCAGGTTGAATCCTAATTTGGGTTGAGATTCTACAGACTTTAGAGAATCGAAACGCTCGAAATGTTCGGCAGGATGAATGATAAAATTGGTACGGTTGAGTCCCAGTGTGAATCCGAAATGCAATTTCTCATTGTAATAATTGTTCAGGTTTCCCTTTTCGTTGGGGTCTTGTGCCTTCAGTACAATGGAGTTTGTAACTATAAATAGTATGCTGAAATATCTTATATACATGTCAAAATAGATTGGTGTTATATAGATAACGAAAAAACAATGAATTTATTGTGTCTTTTTACAAAAATATATTGTTGCGATGCCAAAGGTAAGTGAAATTGCCTTTGTTTCTTTAAATCCTGCCCGGTTTAATATGTTAATAAAATCCAAACCATCGGGAAAAGAGTTAACCGATTCGGGCAAATAAGTATAAGCAGAGCTGTCCCTGGAGAACAGTTTGCCAATGGAAGGAGTGATGAATTTGAAATAAAAATTATAAATGCTTTTTATAGGAAATGCTTTTGGCTTTGAAAACTCCAGGATAACCAATGTTCCGTTTGCATTCAAAACGCGATAAATATCCTTTATTCCTTTTTCAAGGTTCTCAAAATTACGAACTCCGAAACCAACGGTAACAGCATCAAAGCTATGGTCAGGAAAAGGCAGGTTTTCTGAATCGCCTGATTTAAGTTCTATTTTATGTTGAAGGCCTAGTTTGTTTATTTTCTCCACTCCCAGTTTTAACATCCCCTCCGAAATATCCACTCCAACTACTTTTTCGGGATTAAGTTTCATGGCTTCTATGGCAAAATCTCCAGTGCCGATAGCAATATCTAAAATGGTTTTGGGATGATATTCTTTTAACAATTGAATTGCTTTTCGTCTCCAGCTTTTATGAATACCCAGCGAAAGCAACTGGTTCAGGAAATCGTACTTAGGTGCAATATTATCGAACATTTCAGCTACCTGTTCTTTTTTACTGCCTGTACTGTTTTTATAAGGTGTAACCATAAGCCCCTCTCCTAGCCTGTTATGGAAGGAATGTATTTTAAAAAATATTATTTCGTGAGTTGTAACTCAGTGGCTTCTTCAAGCAACTGTTGTTTGTCTATCGGTGCCACGCCTACTTTTTCGCAAACCAAACCACCGGCAAGATTTGCAAGAGTAGCTGTTAAAACAGGCGATAAGTTTAAAGCCAGGCATAACGCTGCAACACTCACCACGGTGTCTCCCGCCCCGGAAACATCAGATATATTGCGGATATGAGCGGGAATCAATGTTTTTGATTTTTTACTGTGTGTATATATTCCTTTTTCGGAAAGAGTGATTAAAGCCGTATCAATGTTTTGTTTTTTAATAAATCCTTCCACTGCTTTTCCCAATTCTTTCAGATTATCGGTATCGAAGTCGGATTTTAATCCTTCTTTCAGTTCCTTTATGTTTGGCTTAAACAAAGTAACTCCCGAGTATGCCATAAAGTTTTTCTTTTTAGGGTCCACCACAGTAGGTATGTTTTTTTGTTTTGCAAACGCTACAATTGATTTTATTAATTCCGGTGTTATTACTCCTTTATCATAATCCTCAAATATAATTACATTCACTTTTTTATTGGTAATTAGTTTTTTAATTACAAATACCAATGAGTCTGTTTCTTTATTAATTATAGAAGATTCTATTTCTTCATCAATCCTTAACATCTGATGATTGTTACCAATAACACGGGTTTTAACGGTAGTGGTTCTGTTGCTGCTTTTCAGAATTCCTTCGGCAGAAAGTTTTTGCTTTTTCAATAAATCCAATAACAAAGTGCTACCGTCATCATTACCAATGACAGAACAAAGTATGGGATTTGCTCCCATTGCCTGCACATTGAGCGCTACATTTGCAGCACCGCCCAACCGATTTTCCCTTTTATTAACTGCCACTACGGGAACAGGTGCTTCAGGAGAAATTCGAGATACATTTCCCCACATATAAGCATCAATCATTATATCTCCAATGATGAGGACGTTTAGTTTATTGAATTGTTCGAAGGATTGTTTTATTGTTGAATTGTTATATGGAATAGCCATTTTGCTATATTGTTATATTGTTGTATTGCTGTATTGTTTACAATAAGAGTTTTTCGTTAGTGCATTTAAACAAGATATTAATTTCTTAGGTAGTTCCATCAATTCTTTAAAAATAATATCATACTCAAAAAAAAGTTGTACATTTTAACAATAAAACAATAGAGCAACAGAACAATATTACTATTTCAACTTCGACAATGCTTCTTTCACTCTCTTCACCGCCTCTATCAGTTTATCTTCCGAAGTGGCGTACGAAAAACGCATACAGTTATCATCACCAAAAGCATCACCCGAAACAAGAGCTACATTGCCAATATCCAGTAAATACAAACTCAAATCGTGGGAGTTATTGATATGATATTTCTCAAACGATTTTCCGAAATAAAAAGAAATGTCAAAGAAAATATAAAATGCCCCGTCCGGAATATTTGTTTTTATTCCAGGTATTTCTTTTAACAAACCCAACACCAAATCTCTTCTCTTCTTAAATTCTTTACACATTTTAACCGTTACCGAAGGGTCGGCTTTTGCTGCTGCCAGTGCTGCCATTTGCGAAATGGAAGAAGTGCCGGAAGTAAATTGCCCCTGCATCTTTTCGCACGCATCGCTTATCCATTTTGGAGCACCTATATATCCTATGCGCCACCCGGTCATGGCAAATCCTTTAGACATGCCGTTTACCGTTATTACTCTTTCATAAATAAAATCGAATTGGGCTATGCTTTCGTGTTTGCCTGCAAAATTAATGTGCTCATATATTTCATCAGAAATAATATATAAATCGGGAAACTGAATAATAACTTCCGCAATTGCTTTTAACTCCTCTTTGCTGTACACCGAACCGCTTGGATTGCAGGGGGTGCTGAACACCATCATTTTTGTTTTAGGAGTGATTGCTTTTTTTAATTGTTCCGGGGTAATTTTAAAATTCGATTCGATAGAAGTAGGTATTGTTACGGGGATACCTTCCGCCAGTTTTATCGTTTCTATATAACTTACCCAATAAGGAATAGGAACGATTACCTCTTCGCCGGGATTCACCATGCTTAAAATAACATTGGCTATAGACTGCTTGGCTCCGGTAGAAACCACCACCTGGTCGGCAGCATACATTAAATTGTTATCGCGTTTAAATTTTACGGAAATAGCTTTCCTTAAATCCAGACATCCCGCCACGGGTGTGTAATGTGTAAAGTTATTATCAATAGCCTCTTTGGCTGCATCCTTAATAAAATCAGGGGTTGCAAAGTCGGGCTCACCAATGCTAAGATTGATAATATCTATACCTTGCGCCTGCAGTTCCCTGCTTTTCTTGGTCATGGCAAGTGTCTGCGATTCTGCTAAATTATTTATTCTGTCGGATAATTTACTCATACATGTATATTTGAAAGGCACAAAACTAATAAAATTGTATCAGTCAGCGTTATTAATTTAGTTTGTTTTGGCTAAAACCAAATATGATTTGTAATTTTTATTATAGAATGGGTTAAAGTGTTCTTGCTTTGAAGGATGGTTTATAAACAGGTTGCTGTTAAAAAAATAATAAACCGGGAAATAAATTTAATTAATTCGCTAAGCAAAAAAACTTCCTTCCTCCTGCCAACATACTTCCATCAATTTTTTTTAAAATGTGATGAATAAATTAGTATTATTGCAAATATTTAGGTGTTGGCTGTAATTGTTCGAACGCAAGTAACACAACCAACCAATGAACCGAAAAGACAATTTGAAATTTTGCCGGGAAATTGAAAACACACAACAAAGTATTTTGATTCAAAAACACATAGCGGTCGGAGATGAGAATCGCCTCAACTATTTTACTAAAATTATTTGATTGTTTAAAAATGTATTAATAGTGCATTACAAAAGCGGAGACCAGCTACCGCTCACAAAACGGGGCGACTCCGAAAAGCCAAACGAGTAGGAAATTTTAAAAAAATACATACAAATGGGACTATTTAATTCTTTATTCGGAAAAAAGAAAAATTCATTGGAAGACTTGGATAAAAAAACGATGATTTTATAGCTAAGAATTCAACAGCTAAAAATGATGAAAATGAAATGATGCGTAATGCTTCTAAACTAATGACTAGTAAAAAATTTCGTGAATCTTTGGATTTATATAAAATACTTTCTGAAAACTATCCGAACAATAAAGGCTTATATGAAAGCCAAATTGGAGCCGCCTATTATTTTTTAGGAGAATATGAAAAAGCAATTGAATATTACATCTCTTCTCTTAACAATGGTGGTAATAAAAGCATGATGGACGATAACATTTGGGAAGCAGCAGAAGCTTTTTCTAAATTAGACCTTCTCCTGGCAAATGGTTCAATAATAAAACCTAAAAATTTAATTGAAAAATATGTGGAACTATTTCCCAACGGAAGTCATGCAAAAAAAGCAAAAGAAATTTTAGGAAAATAAATCTCTTCCTATATTGTTGCACAACCCTTCAAAAAACCGGAAGCATTTTTGCAACCAAACATAGTGCTTTTTAGATAAAAGAGGGATAAAAAAACGATAGAAAATTAAAATTAATTATTAACTAAACATTCTCTTTTGCTTACGGTGTTGCGGATGCTCCATCGGCATATGCCGATGCTTTTTTAAAGTACTTCAAAGCTTCATCGGCATACGCCAATCCGTTTTTTAAGTATCTTAAAACTCCATACGCATACTCCGAAACCCCATCCGCATATGCCGATGCTCTTAATTTTTGCAGCAACGGTATTTTTTGATTACAAAAACTTCCTTCTGCATTCGGCTTTTAAGCCAAAAACAGGGCAAAAACATTTATTTATTCAATCAAAGAACGAAAAACGCTTATTTATACATTGCGAAAACACACTAGTTAAAACTAACAAGGCAGAATTCATGCCTCTCCAAAAAACAGGAACATTAACTAAAATGGGATTAACAGAAAGCGTTTAAAAAGAAACGATTTTTAAAGCTTAACTTGGTTAAGTTAATAAAGTACAATCCACAGTATTAAAACGAAAACGACAACCCTACCTTTACACCCCAGTTGCTTATTTTATTTCCCGGGTTGGCTTTCTCATAATCCTGTATATAAAAATCATCATTATAAGTAAGCCGGTACAAAAAATCAATGCGGATAATATCCAGTATGTTTTCAATTCCTATATCCGATTCCAGGTAAGGCACATCTTCCATTACCGTAAAAGAATTGTTAATATTAAAATGTTTGTTTTTATCGCTTAGTGTTCCGTATGCCATGTTTAAACCCACCACCCCGCGCAAACCGAGCTGTTTGACAACAGGAATCCTGTTAAAAAACAAGCCATTGAAATGATGCTGCCAGTAAGCTTCTATGTATTGGTCGGAAACAAATTCGAAATAATTCATCTGGTTAAAAGTAGTGTTAGCATAAATACCCGTTTGGTTTCCTCTCGGAATTTCAAGCAGCGTATAAGGCACTTCCGAAAACACTTTGCCCAGTTTCAAAAACACCTGCGAATAACCTAGTGTCGCCATTTTGAAGCGATTGGATATAGAGATGCTTACTTTGTTGTAATTAAAATCTCCGCCAATAAAATTCTTTAACCCGAGGGTATAATAAAGCGTAATAACCGGAGATTTGTTGTTTCCAAAACTGATTCTCTCGTTTCCGTTTTGCACATAGCGTTCTTTCACAGAAAAACGCGATTCCAGTAAAATTTCGGTGATGGTGTATTTTCGCTGTTGAAAAAGAGTGAACGCATCGCCATAGGTAATGGGGAAGAGCGGTGTGGTTCGCACATTACGGAGCGTAATAGTGGTGTTCAATCCGCGGTTAATATCCTTTTCGTACCAGATGCGGGCTTCTTCTTTTCGCAGCAATTTGGAAATATTTCCGATACGGGAAAAGGTATTGTACAAATTATTGGGCGTTTCGCCTAAGTTGATATTGGAAGCATTATTAAAGCCCGTGCCTACCTGGTCAATGTCATCCCGATACATCACCCCGGCATTGCTCCACGGGTAGCGGGATAGTATTCGTTCCAGTTGTATGTTGTATTTAAAACCCTTGTCTCTAAACCCGTAAGCACCGTACCCGCGCACAATCCAGTTTTTACTGAATTTTACATTGGTTCTGAAACCCAGCTGCACCCGCGAACCTTCGTATAAATTATATCCGTAGGTATTGATGTAATGCCCTATATCTATTGGTCCTATGTCTTTATATCCTGAAAACAAAAAGTACAACGTGTTTACGGCATAGCGAACAAAGCGAGTATGCCGGACAGTGTCTATCATATTATAAGCTTCGTATTCGAGGGGCGCTAAAGGTTCCTGTCGGTGTGCATTCCACCAGGCGGAATCTTTGGTAATGGCATCTTCCGCAAAGGTGATGCGCGTTTTATAAAAATCTTTTTCTTTGGGTTGGTTCACCACAAACGATTTGTTGGAATTGTAGGAACGAAGCGTTACTCCGATAAGCCTTTTGGCAGGAGTAGAAAATTCAATAAGCACCCGGGTTTGAGAAGGCACCCATGGACCGGCTTCTGTAGGAATCATCACTTGTTGAATCCGTGCATGATTGACCAAGTTTACATTTGCTTCTTTTACAACTTCCAAATCGAGTTGTTTAATAACAAAGGTGGTATCCGTAATCCAGATATTTCCGCTGTAAGCAAGGTCATGCTTGTTTTTGGGGCGGCAGGTAACCTGGAAACACTTGTAGCCATCAATGGAAACACTGTCCATAAGGTAATAATTGTAAAACAACCCGGCATTGTCTGCTATCGGAGAAAGGAAATCTTTGTTGATGGTAGCAATGGGAACAATGTTGTTACAAAAATTATAGTTTTGAAAATCACTGCCCTGCAACTGCGACAAGGCACTGCCATCTTTCATTCCCACAAATTTTATTTTTACAGCAGTTACATCCTCATGTTTTTTCTCCGCCTTTTTATACGAATAAATATCAGAAACAATTTCGCTCATCCACACCGGGAGGTCGGCTTTACTTGCTTCTCCGGCAATGGAATCCATCTTGTCCCATAAATCAGTGAGGGCATGAAGGAAATGTAATTTTCTGAACTTAGGTGTGATATTATTAATATCACGCTCCTGCTTGGTATAACTTATATATTGCACGGAGGTAAGATTGTCGCGATTGTAAATGGATTTGTTTTTTGTAGCGTTTTTAATAATTCGCAAAGCCGGGTTCACTCCCGGTCGCACCTCCACCGTGTTTAAGTTCAGAGCCTGGGGGCTTATTTGAAAATTGATAACCTGTGTTTTTCCCTTTTTTACAAGCTTTGCCTTAGAGGTGTAACCTATCAGGCGAAGATAAATGGAGTCGGTTGGGGTGCTCGTTTTAATGGAATAAGAGCCATCAAAATCGGTAACTGCACCAATAAAAGTATCTTTGAAATAAATATTGACGAATGGAATGCCACTGTTGCTGCCTGTTTCGGTTACCCTTCCCGTTATCAACGTTTCCTGCTGTGCCTGCAAGAGCAACCCGTTAAGCAAAATAAATAATAAAAAGGGAAGTGCTTTTTTGAAAAACATTAATAAACAGGATTTTTGAGGGCAAAGTTCGCAAAAAAGTTAGAATACTACTTCCTGAACTTTTTTCTTATGCTATGCAAAAAAGTTTTTTTGCCGATGATACCTTTCCATCCCTGGTGAATAAGAATGAATCCTATTACTGAAATAAGAATAAACGGTCGGGGCCAGTAATTATTAAATGTACCCACAATGGTAACAATGGAAATTAAAAAGCCAAGAAACATGCCGCTTACAAACAAAAGATTATAAATAAAAGGGGACCGTTTAAAATAATATTCATCATTCTTTTCCTTATAAGCCGCTTTGTTAAAGCTGTTCCAGTCGTAATGAAAATTGGATGCGTTGGTGTAGGTATCGTTTTTTACGGACGAACCGTAATAGTGTCTTTTTCGCTCGGCATTTGCCATGGTGGTATCTGCATAATACAATTTCTGGTCGTGCAAATGGCGCTTTTTATAATCAATCAGGGTTTCGTATGCTTCGTTTACCACAGTAAATACCTCGTGTGCTTTTGGAGAATCGTTCACGTCCGGGTGTACGGATTTGGCTTTATTTCTATAAGCCCTTTTAATGTCTTCTACTGAAGCATCGCGGGATATATCCAGTATTTTATAAAAATCGTACATAGGGCTATGAAAATATTTATCAACAAATTTATGGAATTTTTCAATTTGAGCGTCTTATATATAAAGAGGAGGTATAAAATGAAACACCATTATTTAATTTTAATCATTTTAATTGTGGTTATAAATGCTGCAAGAGCACAGCGCAATTATGAGTTGAAGCCCGTTACTGTTTATCCCCGCAAAGTACCGGATACGGTATTTGGCAATTGGAAATTTGACGTAAATGATTATGAATTTTACGGGGATAAATTGATTCTGCTTACCGCTGAAAAAACCATGGAGCATGCTCGGATAATGCTTACGGATACTTCCCAAAAGATGCTTTCTGTTTTAGACCTGCCTGATGAAGCAGAAAAACTATACCGGGATTATTTAGGATATGTAAATGTAATGTGTAAAAACCATATTTACAGGATACGAATTGAAAATGACGTTATTCACCTGGCATCGCTGCCGGTAAAAGAGTATAAAAATTTCATTATGCCCTGTATTGACACCATTCACCAGGATATTTATTTTTCCGATTATCAAAAAGATTACCCCCAATTTAATTATTTCTGCTACAACACCACCTCCAAAACAACCACCCGAATAAAAACGGTTACCGATGCTGAAGTAATGAGAGGATACAATATGGAATATTATTTTTTGAAACCAAATGAAAAACTCGTTGCGTTAAAACTGGCTGAAGAATACAAAGTGGATAAGCATAAAATTGCGGCAGCCATGAGCGGGCTCACCACGAGCGTGTTTTATACCCCGCCCTATTCTCCTTTATTTGTTATCCGGGATACAGTATATGTTTTTGATCATTACAGCAATGCCATTGTGAAATACAACAAGGAACATCAACTTATCGATTCGATAACTATTTCTTATCATCATCCTGAACATTGGAGAGACTGGAAACATGAAATAATTGTGGACAAAGAGACCAATACAATTTATGCACTTTATGAACGAAACGGCTATTATCGCTTGATGCACATTGACAACTTTTCCGGAAAAATTACTGGAAGCTTTAAATTGACAAATAAATATGTGAAACACATAAAAATAAAAAACGGGGAGGTCTATTATATATATCGCCCGTTTGAATCTCTTCAGCAACAATTTATATATAAAGAACTAATAACTAATTTTTGCAGTTTGGATAGATAGTTGTAACTTCACGTTCAATTTAAAACTATAAAATATGAAAAAAATAATTCGAATTGCATCAGTTGTTTTAGTAATTTCTGTTGCTTATGCCTTTATTCCTGCTCTTCCGCCTGAACTGGAAATAGGAAAAACGATGCCAAATGCGACCAGCAAAATGATGGACATTAGCGGAAAAGAAGTTACCCTTGCGGATGTGAAAGGAGAAAACGGTTTGCTTGTTATCTTTTCCTGCAACACCTGCCCGTATGTAAAATTAAGCGAAGCGAGGATTAAAGAATCGGCTGCTTTGGCTAAGAAAAACAAAATTGGAGTTATCCTGGTCAACTCTAACGAAGCTCAAAGAGGAGAAGAAGATTCGTTTGATGCAATGAAAAAATATGCTACTGCTCAAGGGTATGATTTTAACTATGTGGTAGATAAAAACTCTGCACTTGCAAATGCTTTTGGAGCCACCCGCACTCCTCATTGTTTTCTGTTCGACAAAAAAGGGCTGGTTTATCGTGGGGCAATAGACGATAATATTAAAGACGCTAAAGATGTTAAAGAACATTACCTGCAGGATGCTATTACTGCAGTAGGTAGCGGGAATGCAGTGAAAACAAATTCGTCCAAATCTGTTGGTTGTTCTATTAAAAGAGTGGAAGATTAATTTATTTTAAGCGGTGTTATCAATATTATTGCTAACTTGCGCTAAATTTAAATTAATAAACACATGCAAAAAGGTACAGTAAAATTTTTTAATGTAACAAAGGGATTTGGTTTCATTACACCTGAATCAGGTGAAAAAGACATTTTCGTTCATTCTTCAGGTCTTATAGATGAGATACGTGAGAACGACAAAGTTCAGTTCGAAGTAGAAACTGGTCCGAAAGGATTAAATGCTTCAAACGTAAAGGTAATCTAATTAGAACCTTCTTTTTTAAGTAAGAAAAACACGCTGAAAAGCGTGTTTTTTTGTTTTAATAACAGTAGTATTATTTCTTTTTATGAAGGAAATTATAATAAAAGCCAAACCCAAAACTTAAATAAGAAGTATTGCCGGAGGGATTTGCGTCAAATGCAGCCCATTGGTTAAGGCTTAATTCATATGGGTCGAAAGTATGTGTATAAACAGAATATGTAAGTGTTGCCCCTACTCCGAAATTATCATCAACAAGAAAAAATAAATTTACTTCAGGTTCGTAAAAAAAAGTAGTAAATCTTGAATTTTCAAGAGGAATTGAAATCCTGTTATTATTGTCTTTGGGGTCTTTCCGAACCATATTATAATAGTGTGTCCAGTTATTTCCAACAGAAATAGCTGCAGAAAAGATAACCCGGTTGCGGTCGCCAATATACAGATCACCTCCTATTTTTCCGGCAGCATTGTCCACTTCCATGATAGCATTGTAACCTGCAATTTTGTTCCCGGTTATTTTTAATTCCCCGTTTTTAACAGTTCCTCCAATAAATAATCCTTTGTAGAGCATTACATTGAAGCCGACTTCTGCTTCATACACTCCTACAAAACTTTTACGAAAAGCAGAGTTTCCAATAGGATGTGGCACGGTAACATTAGCTCGGGCACTAAACACATAATAATGTTTTTCACCGTCACTCTTATTATGAGTGCCGGAAACATCATCATTGTCATCTTCAGCATCATCGCCATCATCGTCTTGGGCATACAACGAAAAAGATGATAAAGAAAGAAACAGCAGAACTATATATGCGAAACGTAATTTCATTTACCTGGTTTTATCAAAGAACAAAATTACATTGTTTATTGATAGAATTACTGAACAATAATTTTTTTATTACTACTCTTTTTATTCCTATCAGTTATCTTCACAAAATAAATGCCTTTTGCATAGCCCGACATATCTATAAATGAGCTAAGGTTGTTAATGGTTGTTTTAAAAACCATTTCACCCAAGGCATTCATTATTTCAATTGTTCTGGCTTGTTCTGTTTTAAATGTAATATATGTTTCACACGAAAAGGGGTTAGGTGCAATCAATGCACTATTATCTTCTATTGCTGAATTATTTATTCCCTGAACAAAAAAGTTATGAAAGTAATAATGCGTTTTCCGACTGTTTACCCACGCTACACCGTTCCAGTTTTGAATAATTACTTCTGTAACTATATCATTAGCATCCAAAGTATATGTATAAAGCACAGAATTACTGAATATAGTGCCAGTCCAGTACTGAAACAATTGCATGGTCAGGTTATTGTTTGAATCAAAGGTGTTGAAACTTTCACCAGAATTTACCCAACTGCTGCCATTCCATGTTTGCTGCAAATCGGTTAATTGGTTATTATTTACATCATAGGTATAATTGTGTTTGCCGGAATTAACCCAAATGGTTCCGTTCCAGGTTTGAGTTAAACTATCAATCCTATTATTATTTAAATCGTATGTACAAAAACTTTGGTGATTATTAACCCAAGCCGTTCCATTCCAAACCTGATTCAGATTACTTGTTTCCAGGTTATTCATATTATAAGTATAAGTTGTTTGTGAAGAATTATTCCAGGAAGCACCGTTCCAGATTTGTAACAAGAAGAGAGTTTGATTATTATTTACATCGTATGTTAAGATATTTTGAGATGAATTTAACCACAAAACTCCATTCCAGCTTTCAGTGAAAACAATGGAATCATCATTGTTTGAATTATAAGTTGTAATTATTTGCTGACTATTCATCCACGAATTGCCCAACCATGTCAATAAAATATAGTGAGTTATTTTATTGTTCGAATTGTAAACAAGGGTATCTGCTTTTAAATTAAAAATCCATACATGAGTGACAGAATCCCAGGTCCAATAAACAACACTATCCAGGAAAGGTACATTTGTTTTTTCATACAATTTGGAATTGTTTTTAAGCAATATATCCGGCACCTGGCGATTACCATTTGTTTGCCCTTCTGCAAAATGATTTACGGAGAACCAAATAATAAATAATAAAATTATTTTTTTCATAACGTTGGTTTTATTGCTACACAAATCTACAACAATTTAGTGTATTATGAAACTTCACGAAATACAACAAACCGTATTTTCTTTTATAACCTTACATAATTGCATTTTTTTGAATGAAAAAATGTGCAGGAAAAAACCTTATTATCATTACCTTTTCAGAGGCATCAAAAAATAATAAATTCTGAATAGCTTGTCAATTCAAATTATAGTAGTAATTTTGCCGCAGTTTTAGTCAAAAAGAGGATTTTTGCTGAGACGAATTTACAACTGTTAACCCATTTGCCGAAATAGCTCCAATACCAATGATGGTGAGCTTCTTAATACAGTTGTCGGATTCAACTCACACATACTTCCCGGTAAGTTGATTAACTGTAAATAAACAAAATAAATTATTAAATGAACAAATTTGAAGCGTTAGGGCTTAACGATTTTATCGTTAAAGCTGTGACAGAACTGGGTTTTGAAACCCCGACACCCATCCAGGAAAAAGTAATCCCTGAATTATTAAAAGGTAATACCGATCTTGTGGCGTTAGCCCAGACAGGTACCGGAAAAACAGCTGCCTTCGGGTTGCCGCTTATCCAGATGATTGATTTTAATTCGCGCGACACACAGGCACTTATTATGTGCCCGACACGTGAGTTATGTATGCAGATTACAAGAGATTTGCAGAGTTTCACCAAGTATGTAAAAGATGCCAACATTGTTGCTGTCTATGGTGGAGCAAGTATTGACACACAAAGCCGTGAAATTAAAAGAGGGGCACAAATAGTTGTTGCTACTCCCGGTCGTATGAACGACATGATTGACCGGAGGCGTGTAAACCTTAGCAGTGTTCGTTTTGCAGTGCTTGATGAAGCGGATGAAATGCTGAACATGGGTTTCAAAGAAGATTTGGATACTATCCTTTCGCAAACTCCTGAAGAAAAAAATACATGGTTATTTTCTGCAACCATGCCAGATGAAGTACTTCGTATTTCTAAAAATTACATGGATAAGCCGGTGGAAATAACTGCAGGTACTAAGAATGCAGGTAATGAAAACATCGACCATATTTATTATATCGTTCATGCCCGTGATAAATATCCGGCATTGAAACGTATTGCTGATTCTAATCCTGATATTTTCGCGATTGTTTTTTGTCGTACTAAAATAGAAACACAGGAAATAGCTGATAAATTAATTAAAGACGGATACAATGCTGATGCATTGCACGGAGATTTATCGCAATCGCAGCGCGATCATGTTATGAAACGTTACAGAAGCCGTAGCTTGCAAATGCTTGTTGCTACTGATGTTGCAGCCAGAGGGATAGATGTTCAGGATGTAACTCACGTTATCAATTATACTTTACCTGACGAGATAGAAAATTATACTCACCGCAGCGGACGTACTGCCCGTGCAGGAAAGACAGGTGTTTCCATTGCTATCATTAATATGAAAGAAGTTGGAAAAATCAGGATTATAGAACGTATCATCAAAAAGAAATTTACACAAGGCACCGTTCCTACAGGTATTGAAGCATGTGAAAAACAACTTTTTAGTTTGGTGAAAAAGATTCATGATGTGGAAGTGAATGAAAAAGCAATAGAGAGTTATATGCCTAATATATACGAGGAGTTGAAAGACATGAGTAAGGAGGAAATCATCAAACGATTTGTTTCTACTGAATTTAATCGCTTCCTTGAATATTACAGAAATGCACCAGACCTTAATGCTTCCGGTTCGAAAGACAGGGAACGTTCGTTTGCATCTGCTCCGGGCATCACTAAGTTATTCATTAATCTTGGTGAATTAGATAGTTTGGATTCGGGTGCAATGAAAGAATACATTTCAGAAGTATCAGGAGTAGATGTTGCATCTATTGTAAACATTGAAGTAAAAAGCAGTTTCTCTTTTATAGAAGTAAAAACTGAAGCAGCAGAAATTATACAGGGCACATTTAAAAATGCACGTTACAACAATCGTAATGTACGAATAGAATCTCGTGGTGCTGCCAGTGGTGGTGGAGAAAGAAGTGAAGGGAGAAGAAGTGAAGGAGGTCGTGGTGGATATGCAGGGAAACGTCCTTATGGCGGTAGCGGTGGAAACAGCTATGGAGAAAAAAGAAGCTATGGAGGTCGTTCTGACAGAGCAGGAGATAGAGGAAATGACAGAGGAGAAAGAGGTGGTTATTCCAAGCCTCAAAGCGAGAACAGCAGAGGGTATAGTGAGCGTAAAAGTTATAGCGATAATAATTCGAGCGAACGCAAATCATCCAGCGACCGTTCGGAAAGAAGTTATAATAAACCTGATAACAATGATTCATCAACAGGGGGAGGAGACAGAAAAAGTAATTTTTCGAGAGAGAAGAGACCGAGGAGAAAGTTTTAAGGATACGGATGACGCTCTTCGACAAGTTTAGGGTGAGATACGAATTTACGAATCTGGACTTAATAGGTTACGAATTGATACAAATTTACAAATGGTAAAACAAAAAGGTGAACTAATTAGTTCACCTTTTTTATTTTGTACATGATACTTTGTACTTTTAATACTCCTACTTTTTAGCAGGAGCGACTTCCTTTGGCTTCATTAAATTATTCATTGCCATCATTTCCTGCATGGTGCGCTGCATATTATCACTTGAACCATCAAGAAAAATAACGTTCCCTTTGCCGTACTCTGCAAAGTTTTTGATTGCTTCCGTCCACATAGAAAATAAAATAACAGAAGTATCCAAGTTGGCTTGTTCCATTTCTTTTGCTGCCTGGCTCATACCTTTGGCGACTTCTTCACGAAACAATGCAACCCCTTGTCCGCGTAACTGTGCTGCCAACCGTTCTGCTTCAGCAGCAATTTTAATGGCATTACCATCTGCTTCAGCAGCTTTTGTTTTTGTAATTAATAATGCCTGTCCTTCATTTTCAGCAGCAGCTTTCAGGTTACTGGATGCAACTACTTTTGCCATTGATTTAATAATTTCTTCATCAAAAGTAATGTCGTTCAATTGTAAATCTATTAAGTGATACCCCCATGTTTCAAGGGTTTGGTCAATTTGTCCCTTAACGTCTTCCACAATTTCTTTACGAAGTGATAATACTTCCGATTGTTTTTTAGTGGCAACAAAACCCCGGATTGTGCCTTCGATGGTACGAACCAATGCCTGCATTAAATTTCTATCATCAATAAATTTAAAGGCAACATTTTTAATGCTTTCTTCATTGGTATTAATAACTGCATACAGCAACATGGCTTTGAAATAAACATTTGCCTGATCAACAGTGATGGCTTGAAACTCCAACTCCACCGAGCGATTCTGAATAGAGATTCTTTTATAAATGGTTTCAATAAAAGGGATTTTCATGTTTAATCCTGGTCCGAGTATTCTGCGGTATTTGCCGAAAACAGTAACCACACCAATGGAACCTTGAGTTACGGTAACAAAAGAAAGAAATACAAAGAGGACAACCAGTCCTACAACTATTAATGGAAAAATTGATTCAGGTGTCATGATTTTATTGTTTAAATTGTTTTCACAAATGTATTATTAAATTGCATATCGAAAGGAGTATTTATTTTTATATTTTATAAAAATAAGTAATCTATTATGTATATTAATGTTTTGATTATCTTTGCACCGCTTTTAAAAGCTACATGGTTTCGTAGCTCAACTGAATAGAGCGTCTGACTACGGATCAGAAGGCTGGGGGTTTGAATCCCTTCGAGACCACATCTTATAAAGGGGTGCTTTTGTTAATTAAGAATTAGGAATTAACGAAAGCTGAGATTATACCCAATAAATATTTTCTCCAAAAGAAAATATTTATGCACCTGATCAGGATAATGCCTGCGGAGGGACGGTACGTTAAATCAATAGTAGCAACTTTGCTCCTTAATTGCTGCCAGTTTAACTAAATAGTAAATTAAATGTATTTCATTCGCAAAAAAACAGTAGCTGTATTGCTTATAGCTTTGCCCTTGGCTTCATTTTCTCAATTCAGCATTACCGGGAAAGTGAAAATAAACAACTCGAAAGAGGTAGTTGAAGGCGCAACCATCAGTATTGACAATACTTTCAGCACATCGTTAAGTAAATCGGATGGGAGCTTTGAGTTTAAAAACATGGCGAAAGGAAAATATATTCTTCATACTTCTTATGTCGGATTTCAAAATAAATCGGATACAATTGCGTTGGAAAAAAATATGACTATTGTAATTGAGCTTTCAGAAAATAATATATTGATGGATGAAGTGGTTGTGTCATCCACCCGTGTGGATGATAAGTCGGCAATGGCATACAGCAATGTAAACAAAGAACAGATTACGGAACAAAACCTGGGACAGGATTTACCTTATTTACTAAACCAGCAAACCTCTGTGGTTACTACTTCTGATGCAGGAACAGGTGTGGGATATACGGGCATTCGTATTCGTGGTTCGGATGCAACCCGGGTAAATGTTACTATTAATGGTATCCCGGTAAATGATGCAGAATCGCAGGGAACGTATTGGGTGGACTTGCCGGACATCGCTTCCAGCATTGATAATATACAGATACAACGGGGAGTGGGAACATCCACCAACGGTGCAGGTGCTTTTGGCGGGAGTTTAAATATTCAAACTACAAAATTAAATCCGAAACCTTACGGAGAAGTCAATTCATCTTACGGTTCCTTCAATACATTTAAGAATACCGTGAATGTTGGTTCGGGATTAATCAATGATAAGTTTGCTTTTGATGCACGGTTGTCGAAAATAAATTCGGATGGTTTTATTGACAGGGCAACTTCTGATTTAAAATCTTATTATTTATCAGGAGCGTATTACGGAAAAAAAACCATCATTAAGTTTATCACTTTTTCGGGAGTGGAAGAAACCTATCTGGCATGGAATGGTGTTCCCGAATCGCGGCTGAATGGAGATGTACAAGGGATGAAGGATTACATAACAAGAAATTATTTGGATGATGAAGATGCTGCTAATCTTTTAAATTCGAACAGCAGAACATATAATATGTTTACCTATAAAAACCAGGTGGACCATTACAAACAGGATTATTATCAGCTGCATTTTTCTCACGAATTTAACAGAAACTGGAATACGAATATTGCCCTGCATTACACCAAAGGAAAAGGATATTATGAAGAATACAGGAAGGCAGATGCCTTTAGTAACTATGGTTTGGACAATGTGATTATGGGCACAGATACCATTACAAGTACTAATCTTGTGAGAAGAAGATGGCTGAACAATGATTTTTACGGAACTGTTTTTTCATTGAACTATACGAACAACAAACAATTTTCTGCAACATTGGGCGGTGCTTGGAATCAGTATCGCGGGCTGCATTACGGAGAAATAATATGGGCGCAACATGCGAGTAACAGTGTTCTTCACAATAATTATTATAATGACACCGCAAACAAAACCGACTTCAATGTGTTTATAAAAGCTAATTATAAAATAGGGGAAAGTTTATATCTTATAGCTGATTTGCAATACAGAACGGTTGATTATTCGTTTTTGGGGTTTAACAGCAATTTGAAAAATGTTGAGCAGAACGCTGCGCTTCACTTTTTTAATCCGAAGTTTGGGGTTAATTATAATATGAGTGATAAATCAAGTGTTTATGCGTCATACAGTATTGGCAACAAAGAACCCGGCAGAGATGATTACACACAGAGCACTCCGCAAAGCAGACCCCTGGCAGAAAAGCTGCGGGATATTGAAATAGGATATAAACGGAAAGGTAAAGTAATGATGATTGGTTTTAATTTTTATGCAATGAAATATGATAATCAACTGGTGCTGACAGGAAAGGTGAATGATGTGGGTGCTTATAATAGAACTAATGTTGCAAACAGCTATAGACAGGGAATAGAAGGAGAAATTGGACTAAGAATAGTTAAACAGCTGATGTGGAATATGAACGCCACCTGGAGCCAAAACAAGGTAGAGCATTTTGAAGAATACATGGATGAATATGATGAGTTAGGTAACATTACCGGGCAAAGACAAAACAGTTATACTTTAACAAATATTGCTTTTTCCCCGAACTTTGTTGCAGGAAGTACCTTTATTTTTGAACCGATAAAGAATTTGAAATTTAGTTTTATAAGTAAATATGTGGGAGAACAATTCCTTGACAATACTTCCAATGAATCGAGAAAACTGAAGCCCTATTTTGTAAACGATTTCCGGATTAATTATTCTATTAAAACAAAATTGATTCGCGAGATTGGTTTTATTGTGGCGGTAAATAATTTGTTTAGCGAAAAATATGAATCGAATGGTTACACTTATAGTTATGTGAATAATGGAAAACCGGTAACCGAGAATTTTTATTTTCCACAGGCAGGAATCAATTTTATGGCTGGACTGGTGTTGAAGTTTTAGATTGCCTTAAACTTTGTGAATTTGAGGAGAATTACCGGAAAGTTTGTGGAAAAAATTAGAGGGTTGGAGATATATAATGGATATTAGGTGATGAAATGAAAGAGTTGGGAGATTTTGAAAACACTATCGAATAAAGTTTGAGAGAAGTAATATAAAGTTTGAGAGTGGTGATATAAGGTGTTATTTCCACTATTAAAGTTTTTCGAAGCAGTAACAAAGTGAAAGGAATCGTTCTTTAAAATAGCCGGAGGTGAAAAAATGGAGGTGAATAATGAGCATAGTCAACCGAAGTTTTCAAAAACCCGCGCAAAGTATTGAATACTTTGGGCGAAGTAATGATAAATTGGCGCCAAGTTTTCATTAACTCGGGCAAAGTAATGATAAATTCGGGCAAAGTTTTCATTAATCAGTGCAGGTTTTTTAATGAATTGGTTAGGCAGGGGTGGGAGAAAAAAAGATACAGCGTGTGGGCGGGTGGATAGTTTACTACGAAGATCACTCCCCCGCCCACAATTTTTTACTATTTGTTTTAAAAGCAAAAAAATTTATGATCTACTAATGTACAAGTTTTGCTATTTCAATAGCGGATTTCACAAAGTTGACAAACAAAGGGTGAGGATTGGCAACGGTGCTTTTATATTCCGGATGGAACTGAACACCTACAAACCAAGGGTGGTCTTTAATCTCAACAATTTCCACCAAACCACCTTCAGGATTTATTCCAGAGGCGAGCATTCCTGCTTTTTCGAAATCCTGGAGGTATTCATTATTAAATTCGTAACGATGACGGTGGCGTTCGGATATTTCTTTGTGTTTGTATATTTCCCAAGCTTTGGTGCCTTCGGTGATGTTGCAGGGGTAAGAGCCAAGGCGCATAGTTCCACCTTTTTTGGTAATCTTTTTTTGTGCTTCCAGTAAATCGATGACCGGGTTGGTGGTTCCTGGGTTCATTTCGGTGGAGTTAGCGTCTTTAAAGCCAAGTACGTTTCGGGCGAATTCGATAACGGCACATTGCATTCCAAGGCAAACTCCAAAAAAGGGTACATCGTTTTCTCTTGCATAGCGGATGGCAGAAATTTTGCCTTCAATTCCTCTTTGTCCGAAACCGGGGGCAACTAATATGCCTCTTAACCCTTTGAATTTTTCAGCAACATTTTCATCTGTTATGCTTTCCGAATGTATCCATTCAATGTTTACTTTACAGTCGTTAGCTGCACCGGCATGAATAAAAGATTCGCAGATGGATTTGTATGAATCTTTTAGTTCTACATACTTGCCTACTAATCCTATTCTTACTTCGTGTTTCGGGTTTTTAAATTTATAAAGAAATTCTTTCCATTTTGTAAGGTCAAGATTTTCTGTAACTGGCATATTTAGATGGTTAAGCACAACGATGTCTAATTGTTCTTCTTCCATTAACAAGGGCACTTCGTATATGGTACTTGCATCTCTGGCTTCGATAACCGCATTTGGGGCTACATTGCAGAAAAGCGCAATTTTATTTCTTATTTCTTTGTTGATGGCATGCTCGGTACGGCAAACTAATACATCTGGCTGCACTCCGTACTCTAATAGTAGCTTTACGGAATGTTGGGTTGGTTTTGTTTTTAATTCGCCTGTTGTGGAAAGGTAAGGAATGAGGGTAAGGTGTATTACCATGGTATCTTTGCCCAGTTCCCATTTTAACTGACGAACAGCTTCGATGTAGGGAAGCGATTCAATATCGCCAACAGTACCGCCTATTTCGGTAATTACAAATTGATAATTGCCCGTTTTACCCAGTAGTTTAATCCTGTTTTTTATTTCATCAGTAATGTGAGGAATTACCTGTACTGTTTTTCCCAAATAATCGCCATGGCGTTCTTTTTCAATAACAGTTTGATAAATTTTGCCAGTGGTAACGTTGTTTGCCTGTGAAGTAGGAGAATTTAAAAAACGTTCGTAATGACCTAAATCCAAATCGGTTTCGGCTCCATCATCAGTAACAAAACATTCTCCGTGTTCGTAGGGATTGAGTGTTCCGGGGTCAACATTAATGTAAGGGTCGAGCTTTTGAATGGTTACCGTGTAGCCTCTCGCCTGCAATAATTTGGCAAGAGAAGCGGCAAGTATGCCTTTTCCTAACGATGAAGTAACTCCCCCGGTAACAAATATATATTTGGTTTGTGATGACATAAAAAACTTTTAAATTCTAAATTCTAATATCTAAATTTTAATATCAGAACTTTATTTTATTTTGTTAGTCCTTAACCAGAGGAAGTTTTACAGGTTGGGCAAAAGTAAGAAAAATTTTTGTGGAAAAAATTTGTTTCAAATAAAAAATACAACCATGATATGAGAATATGGCTGTTCCTGTTTGAAATTAGTACTTCGATTTGTTGTGTATTGCTGGCTTGTTTTCTAAAAAGTCATAATCAAACTAACAGTAGGAAGTATTGGTAACTGGTCGACCCGTTTGTACTGAACGCGGTCGAAATAAAAAATATTTTTACGACTGTACACATTGGTAGCACCCACGGCAGCTTCGAGTTTGGTGTTAGCAAAAAGATGGAATGTGCGTTTTATGTTTACGTCCAGGCGGTGATACCATGGAAGTTCTTTTACCTGGCTTTCATCAAAGAAATAATTCAACTGCCCGTTTGTGGAGGTGTAGTTGGTATTAATTCCCTGCTGAAAATTTAAGTCTTCATAAAAGCCGCCTGTAGGCTTGAAAGGGAATCCAGAACCAAGATTCCAACGGGCATCAAATTCCCAGTTTTTGCTTTTACCAAATGTATAGGAAGCAACAAGGTTCAGGTTATGTCTTCTGTCGTAATGAGTGCGGTAATCATGAATTCCATCCCAGTGATTGACATATCCAAGAGAATATACAAACCAGAAATAAAAACGTTTGTAATCGTATTTCAACACCACATCCAACCCCTGGGCTCTGCCTGTTTCAATAATATAATCTTTTTTATAAATATCTGGTTTGTTAGCGTTTTCAGGCAATGTTTCATCGTAAATTTTATAAGGGTTGATGCTGGAAAGCTGTGTAAAATCTTTACGATATACTTCTACATTCAAATCAAGGTGTTTAGCCAAATCTATTTCGATACCTGCTATGTAATGGTTTGCCTTCTGAAGTTTGGAATTTACATCTTTTGTTTGCCCCGATTGAGTGGTGTAGCTGGTAGGCAAATTATCAGGACCAGATAGAAACCCATAAAACAAATTCACCACTTCCCTGTCGGTGTTGGTTGCAATCAGGTTTTGTGAATACTTGCCTGCTGCCAGTTTCAGACGTATTTTATGAGTAACATTCCATTTGAAACTGATTCTGGGCTCGGGTGAAAACTCTGATAAAGAAGCATAATACTGCAACCGGATGCTGGGCTCAATTAGTATTTTGCGGTGTTTGGAAATCCATTTGTATTTCAGGTAGCCGCCAATCTCGGTGGTGTAATCGTTTTGGGTGATGTGGCGATTTAGTGAATTATAGAAATCAAAGTTGGTGCTGAAACCATCTACATCCAACCCGTAGTTCAATTCGTTTTTGCTCATAAAGTAAGTAAACATCATACCCATGTTAAACCCTTTGATGGTGCTCCTTTGCTGTGGCTGCAATTCGGGCTTCATTTTGATGTCGTATTCTGAATAAGCAAAATTTCCATTCACTAATATGGGCGAGCTTTGCGGCACTAACAAAAAATTTCCTCCGCCTCCATAGGAAGTCCAGTTCATGTCCTGCAATGATTTATAGCTTACTTTATCGTTAAAGTTAAATCCGAATAAGTTTAACTTACTTCCATTGTTGCTGTTGAAGGAAATTTTACCATAATAATCGTTGAAACTAAAAGGTAATCCATTCGGGTCAACATAAGAATAAAGCAATTTGGAGGTGGTTGGTAAGTAAGAGGTTTTGGCAGAAAGTATAAAAGAAGAAGTTCCGCTGCTGCCTTCTTTTGCTTTTTTCAATGGTCCTTCTGCCAGCACTTTGGCTCCAAATGGAGAAAATGCTACCTTACCCGATACCCTCTTTTTATTACCATCCCGCGTAGTAATATCCATAATAGAAGAAATTCTTCCGCCATACTCTGCACCAAAACCTCCGCTATATACATCAGCATTACGGATAATATCCGCATCAAAAACAGAAAACAAACCGATGGAGTGGAAAGGGTTATACACTATCATTCCGTCAAGCAATACTTTGTTTTGAATAGGCGAACCACCACGAATATAAAGTTGCCCACCCTGATCACCGGTAAAAATAACACCCGGCAATACCTGTAGATACTGTGCTAAATCGGGCTCCCCTCCTACTGTTGGTAATTTTTTAATGGCAATAGGGTCTATCTTATTTACCGAAACTTGTGTTTCTG
>JANYDQ010000260.1 GCA_025363555.1 Bacteroidota bacterium
GGGTGCTTACAAGTATTTGCTCAAATACCACCAGCAATATTATTATAACAAATCTCCCAAAAGCAAAGAGCTGAACGAAGACGGAACATTAATAACCACCATCAAAAAACAACTCCTTACCAACAATATCTTTGGTGTTGATTTGGATGAAAATGCTGTGGAAGTAAGCAAACTAAGCCTTTTGCTAAAATGTATGGAAGGCGAAACAGCAAGCACCGTTAAGCAACAATTAACAATGCACCACACCCGTGTGCTGCCGGATATGGATAAAAACATTGTTAATGGTAACTCACTCATTGGTTATGATTTTAGGGATGGAGAACTGGAACTTAATAGAGATAAAAAATTTGAAGATAAAATCAAGCGATTTGATTGGAAAGTAACTTTTCCCCTTGTATTCAAACAAGGTGGTTTCGATGTGGTAATTGGAAATCCACCTTATGTTGAATTTAAGCAATTGGATGAAAGAATAAAAAATTTAATTGAGCCTCATTATGAATCCGCAAGGGGTAAATATGATTTATTTATTCCATTTATAGAAAAGGGAATTAAATTATCAAAGAAGGGAGGACTCATTTCATTCATCCTTCCTTCTATGTTTACAAAAAGAGATTATGGACACGCAATTAGAAGATTTATTATTCACAATACTAAGATAGAACAACTTGTTTATTTTGGGGACTTTCAGGTGTTTGATAATGTTACAATATTTCCTTTCATTTTCATTTTTTCAAATAATGCAACGAAGGCAAATGATAGAACCTCCGTAACATTATTTCCAACACAAAAAGGTTTAACACACACAATCGTAGATTCATCTTTAAAAAATGTAAAAGCTGATGATTATACCAAAAAGTATAAAATTGAATCAAAAAAATTAACCGAAAATCCTTGGAACATTTCTAATGACAACACGACAGCTTTAAAAAGCAAATTACTAAATAATAAATCTACGATACCCTTAAAAGATATTACGGAATATATTTTTGTTGGCATCCAAAGTGGAAAGGACGAAGTTTTCTTTGTAGATAAAAAAACAATAAAGGAAAATCAGCTTGAAAAAGAAATTGTATTCCCTATTTTCAGAGGACGAGATATTCTAAGTTATTCAACTAATTGGACAGGTACTTATATTATTTATCCTTACGATAAAAAAACAAATAAAGTAATTTCTGAAAAAGATTTGAAATCAAACTTTCCTAACATTTATAATTATTTAAGCGATAATAGGAATTTATTAAAAGGAAGAGATTATTTTGATAAATCAAAAAAAGAATGGTATGAGCTTTGGTGCGAAAGGGCATTTCACAAATTTAAACAAACCAAAATAGTAAATGCTGAAATAGCCCCTAATAATAGATTTTATTTGGATAATGATGGTTTTCTCGGTAACACCAAAACCTTTAATACTGTTTTAAATAAAGAATGGAAAGAAGAATACAATTATGTTTTAGGTTTACTTAATTCAAGCACATTAGAATTTTTTCACAAGCAAGTTTCTGTTCCAAAAGCCGGGGGATTTTTTGAATATAAAACACAGTTTTTAAATCTTTACCCTATTTATAAAATCAATCCCAAAAACAAATCCGAAGTTGCAAAACACGATTCAATAGTAAAACACGTTGACCATCTTCTTCAACTAAACACCGACCTACAAAAAACAACAAATACAAAAGAAACAGAAGCGATAAAAAATAAAATAACTCATAACGAAAACAAAATAGATGAACTGGTGTATGAATTATATGAACTAACACCCGAAGAAATTTTAATAATAGAAAACACATAATATATACTCCTATCCCCTCTCCTTCGGAGAGGGGATAAAGGGGTGAGGTCACATGAGCGCAATTGATTACCATATAAAACAAGCCGAGGAAAAAGGGCAGGAATGGGTAGAGTTCCTTGCCACTTATCCCGACAAGCGATTGGTAAAACGATTGGCAATTATTCGCAAACAATTGCGGATGGCAGCAGAAAACAAAGATGAAAAAGGATATGAACTAATGCTGCAATGGGAGCATATCACCATCTGCGCCCGTATGCACAAAGAAGAATTTAACATCCCAGATTCATTAATAGAACAGGAAAACAAAAACCAACTATTGGAAACAGAACAAGAAACATCAAATTCGCTATCAGAAAAACGCCAGGAAATAATTACAGAAATTTTAAACGAAAAGCAATTGCCACAAAAAAAACAAAAGTTAGAAACTGACAACGATAACCAACTTTCGTTGTTTTAGGTTTTAAACAAACAAACCATCCCGCTCTTTTTCAAAAGCGGGATAGTAAAAAAGGTTCCACCTTTATAAAAGGTGGAACCTTTTTAATTCGGTGAATTTATAAACCCCCCATCCCATTATGTAACGCGAAAAAGTCCTATCTTTGCACTCCTGCGAACATAAAAACAGGATTAATAAAAAAGTAATTTTTAGAATAAGAGTGTGAAAGCAAAATACCTGCTTATAATAATATTAATTGTTTCATTTTGTTTTACAGGAAATGGTGAGGTTGTACTAACAAACCATGAAGGGTTCAATCCTCCGGCCGGACTTGATGGTTTAAACACGTTTAACTCTGAAAACATAATAAACACTTTTTCTGGTCATCCCAAAAAAAAGAAAAGCAAACCAAAGAAAAAAAAGAAAAAGAAAACCACTCATAAGAAAAAGAAAAAAACGAGCAGCCATAAAAAGAAAAAAAAGAAGAAAAGGAAACCTCGCGGTAAAGGCAAAAGCAAAGCCAAGCACGGCATAAGGTAACGTGCCGGTTTATTATTGGTTTTAAAATGCAGACTATATGCAACCATTTGTTTATTCTTTGCGTCTTTCAAGGTAACAGTTAATCGCTATTCATACTAATACTTTTTCCCATGACAAAAAGTTTCTTCCTCTTATCTATCCTCCTTTCTTTATTAGTTGCAAAAGTAAGTGCCCAGGTGTTTACCCAGGGCGATGTAACGGTAACGGTTATTCCTTCAGGAACACACGATTCCACCACCTGCGCTACCCAGTTCAACATGTTTTATAGTATTACTATTCAAAATTCGTTTGTGGGAGATGATGTAACTGTGAAAGATATGTTCGGGGGATTTATTATTTACCAGACCACCAACTCCACCGGGCAAAACCCCTGGTATGTAATGGTTCCGGTTACCAATGCGTTTGGCATTGTTTCTGACGACCAGGTTTCGGGCGGCTATGCTATGTATGCGGGTCCTTCCAACAAAGTAATCTCCGGAACGGATACTGTTTTTAATATTTTTAATTTCAACCAGGTTGCCGTTCCTGCTCCGTGTTTATATGGCAATGTGTCCGGAAAAATATATGTTGACCAAAATAATGATTGCATATTTAATGGCAACGATATAGCTTTAAATTCCGTTAGTGCGGTAGCATCTGAAGCATTGAACAGCCCTTCCATGACATTGGTTACAGATTATGGCTACAGCAACAGCAACGGGGATTATAACATGCGGGCAGTGCAAACCTGGATGACAGGATATACAGTAAGCATCTCCCCGGTGTATCAATTTATTTTTCCGCTCTCTGCCTGCACTCCTCCCTCCTATTCATTCACCACCTTGCCCCAGGCAAATGTTGATTTTTCGTTACAATGCACAAGTAATATGGATGTGCAATGCTGGGCGGGTTCTCAAGGCATTGTTCGCCCTAATCATCCTTTTTTATTGTTTCCTTATGTTAGCAATACCGGTTGCGACTCTGCTTCGGGAACCCTGAAACTGGTGTTAGATGCCAATGTAATCTATAACGCAGGACTTAGTTCCAATCCTGCAAACACGGTAAGTGGCGATACGCTGATTTGGAATTATACAGGATTAACCAGTTTAAGCAATGGTGCTTACTGGAACAGTTTTATGGCAGGTGTTTATCTTACACCTACTGTGGGAGTATCTGTGGGCGATACACTTTGTTTCCGGGTATTTACCAATGTACCTTCCGGAGATGTGGACCCGACCAATAACGATTATTCGTTTTGTTTGCCGGTAGTAAATTCGTATGACCCAAATTTAAAAGAAGTCAATCCGAAAGGAATAGGTCCGGCAGGCGATATTCCGGTTTTAACACAGGAATTAACTTATACCATCCATTTTCAAAACACCGGAACAGCCGTGGCGTATAACATTGCCATCATTGATACACTGGATACAGACCTGGATGCAACAAGCTTAAAAATATTGGGTACAAGTCATGCTGCTTCTCCGCAATGGATAGCCCCAGGTGTGGTTCGTTTTGATTTTAGTAATATCTATCTTGCAGACAGCACTACCAATGAGCCTGCAAGCCATGGTTTCATTCGTTTCAGCGTAAAGCTGGGCAATACTTCGCCTTTAACAGTATTTCAGAATAAGGCAAGTATTTATTTTGATTCCAATCCGGCTATTGTTACCAATACAGTAACCAATACACTCGACTTTCCGGAAGGAATTAATGAAGCAACCGGTTTGAACGGTAAAATTTTGGTGAATCCCAACCCGATGAATGAGAATACCACTTTTACTATCCAACCTTATAATACCACCGAAGTGTATTCGTTTGAACTGACAGATGTATTAGGCAAAACAATGAAAACAATAAAAAACATCAACAGCAAACAATTTAATGTTGAGCGTTCCGGGTTAGGCGAAGGAATTTATTTTTATAAAATTTATTCTAAACAAGGAGTAACCGGCACGGGCAAAATAGTGATTCAATAATAATCGGCAAACCGGTAATTATCCATTTTGGAATTCCAGGATTATATAAAAGAAACCATTGCCCCTGAAACTATTCATCTGGAATTGGAAAGGGGTTATCCCTTTTACAGGAAATTATCTCCTGCCTTAAAAGACCGCTTTACACAACGCACCGCTCATTTTATAGAACAAAAAAAATTTGTTGCCCGTCAGCATCTTTTACTCACAGATACTATCCGCATCATTGTTTCTGCCTGTGCTATCCAGGTTACCTTCGGGCTCGAAAAATACATCCTCCAAAGTTTTGAATACATCATTATTTATCCGGATGTGTACGAATCGCCAATAACCAAACAAATGCATAAAGGCGAAACCAACCTGAACGGCTTTATTTGTTTAAGCTGGAAATATATTCTGGAAGGAATTGAAAAACCAGATGATAATTATAACCTCGGTTTACACGAGTGGACACATGCCCTTCGCTTCAACAGCATACGGTTTGAGGAAACAGATTATTTTTTTGACGGATACATTAATAAATGGGTTGCGTGTGCCTATCACGAATTCTCTACCCTCAAAAACGGTAAGCCCAGCATTTTCAGAAAATACGGAGCCACTAATATCCACGAATTTTTAAGTGTAACGGTGGAGCATTTTTTTGAATCACCCGATGAGTTCAGGGAAAAAGCCAGGGATTTGTTTATCCAGTTGTGCATCTTACTGAACCAGGAGCCGGTAAAAGAATCTTCGACCAGGATAAATGTTCGAAATTTATATCTCGAAACCAATAATGAAATAATGGAAGAAGCACTGGCTCCTGTGTTGGTTTTTGAAGCGAGTTTCGGGCGAACGTTGTTAAACCTGAAATGGCATGTGCTCAGGGTGCTGTTTGTTTTAATAATACTGCTGCCCAACCAAAACTTGTTTTCCAATATTGTTTCCTTTGTTATCATTCTCTCTGCCGTGATATATATGAATGGGAAATACTTTACCATTAAATTTTTTGAAAACAGTATTTACCTTCAATCCGGTTTTGTGAGGGCATTGTCGCGAAAACTAAGTATCAATTATCATTCGTTAATAAAACTGGAAATATACGACAGCAACCTGGACCTCACGGATGGGAAAGCGTTTCAGTTAAATTATTATAACGGAGAAAAGTTTATTAAAAAGACTGCTTACTGCTCGGCTATTGACGTTCCAAGGGAAAGAATAGTGGAGTTTCTGACCAGGAAAAATGTGTTGATTTTATTTCCTGATTAAATGTTTCCATTATTAGTTGTTATAGTTCCAACTCCTGAATGGGTTCCCAGTAGTGTTTTTTATAATCAATTATTTTATCCTTCTTTATTTTTATACCTTCTTTTTCCAGTAATTCCTGCATCCGGAAAGGAGTGTCGAAATGATGTTTGCCCGTAAGTTCACCGTTCCGGTTTACCACCCTGTGAGCAGGGACTTTCTTTTTTTGAAAATGAGCGGCATTCATAGCCCAACCTACCATGCGAGAGGAACGGGCAGTTCCCAGGTATTTTGCAATAGCACCGTAATTAGTAACCCTGCCTTTGGGTATCAGCCGAACTACATCATAAACATTTTGAAAAAAGTCTTGGTGGGCTGGGTTCACTGGTTTATTAGTTCATTACTTAATTGAAATGGAATAAAGGAAATAATATGTTTTTGACAAACAAAGATTTGTAAATTCGTAATGATTCGTTAGTTGTAACTTTAATGGCTAACAACTAATTTTTTGGTAGAAATCATTTTATCATCCACCATCAACGAATAGAAATAAATTCCTGCGGGTAAGTCTTCTGTATTAAGTTTAGCAATACCTTGTTTATCATTCAATGTAATTTGTTTTATCTCTTTTCCAATTAAATTATACAACACAATTTTTGCTTTTTGCGAAACAGAGGGAATACCATAACTAAAAGATACCAAAGAAGAAGCAGGGTTTGGAAAAGCGTTAGAAACGGTTGGTTGGCTGGTAGGTTCATGTATCCCTGTAGCGCATCCATATCTGAATATAACACTTGCAGAATCAGCCGGGTTAGTAACGTCCTCAAACCGATAATAAACCAAACGGGTTCCACAACTTCCCCCGGCATCAAAAACACAGTGAAACCCATTTCCTAAATAATCCACGGTAGTACCGGGAGCTACTGTAACATTATGAGTAGAAATATTTGTTGAAAAACTATAACAGGATCCACCGAAGCAAAATTGAGTAGAATCGTCCCATGCCATTGACAAAATAGCACGCCTGCATTGATAGGTTTTGGAAACAGCAGCAGAATTATGAATAAGTAACTCCGTAATAGTGCTTGAATGGGGTGTAATATTCACATCGACCACAGAACCTGAAACCATAGTAGTGGTATCAAACAACGTAATGCTGATTTGGCTAAGTCCGGTAAACACAACACATAAAAACAAAACAAGTGTAGTAGTATATTTTTTCATGTAAAAAGGTTTTAAAGATTAAAAAATGATGTTTAAAAAAAGAAAGTTTATAAAAATACTTAAAAAAAGGGTAGGAGATTGAATATTTATTTCTAATTTCGCTATTCAAAACAAAAAACAACAACTAAATTATTAACCTAAAATCAAGAACACATGAAGAAATTATTACAACTAATTACAGTTTTAACTTTATTATTTACAGCTGTAGAAAGCAATGCACAAATCGTAAACGGTACCCTATCTCCCGACTGGACCTTTAGCGATATTAATGGTGTATCTCAAAACCTTTACTCTTATCTTAATGCTGGCAAAACAGTAGTTATAGATATTTCAGCAGCATGGTGCGGTCCCTGCTGGGCGTATCATAATTCAGGTGATTTAGATGCTTTATGGGCAGCACACGGTCCAATAGGCGGTACAGGTGTGAGCGCGTCAACTACAAATGATATGATGGTGTTTTTTATTGAAGGAGAATTAACAAATACCATTAATCAATTACACGGAATTACAGGTACTGTAGGTAATGCTTATGCAACATCCACACAGGGCGATTGGACAGCAAACACTAATTATCCTATTATTGATTTACCAAACGGCACAGTTTTATCTGATTACAATCTTCATTATTTCCCAACCTGTGTAATGATTTGCCCTGACAGAACTATGACAGAAGTGGACCAATGGACAACAGCACAATTATATACTCAAAGAGGACATTGCGCTATTGCAACAGGTGTTAACGATGCTCAATTGATGCAACCAATTACTCTATCTACTTTAAATTCAAATTTACAATCCTGCGACAGTGTTATACCCACTTTTCGTTTAGGAAATTTAGGCACTTCCCCGTTAACGAGTGCTACCATTACTTATAAAGTGGATGGAGTAACACAAAAAGTTAAAAACTGGACTGGTAATCTTGCACCTTATAATAATACAACCGTTACAAGTGTTAAACTTGGAGGACCTGTTGCAGGCGGGCATGTTATTACCGCCACTGTTTCTAATCCCAACGGAGGAACAGACCCAACAGCAGCAAACAATAACACCACCGCAAATTTTGTGAATTATTCCACTAATGCAGGTCCTGTGGTTTCAGAATCGTTTGAAACAGCAGGATTGCCATCCAATTGGGTAATTTCAAATGGAGGTACTGCCACCACCTGGTCAACTGCCAATGTCGGATTCAATTCTTCTAAAAGTGCTCAGTTAAACTTTTATAATATACCTTCCGGAGATGTTGATTATTTTGCGTTAGACCCAATGTCGTTTTGGTTAGCCACTGGCGTTACCCTAACTTTTGATGTTTCGTATGGCCAGTATTCTTCCACTGTTAGCGATAAATTGGAAGTTGATGTTTCTACCAACTGCGGCAGTTCCTGGCTTCCGCGATATGTTCGCGCAGGTGCTACTTTATCTACCAATGGTTCTGCTTATTTTACTTCACATTACACTCCCGATACATCTACACAATGGAGAAATGAATCCATTAACTTAACGATGTATGCAGGGCAGCCGGATGTGTTAATTCGTTTTAAAGGAACATCGGCACAAGGCAATGCTGTGTATGTTGATAATATTAATTTATCCATGACCACCGGAATTAATGAAATGTCGAACGTTTCAGATATTAGCATTTATCCAAACCCAACAGCAGACAATTCGAATGTTGATTTTAATTTATCTGCCGGGTCTAATGTATCTGTTGCTTTAACCAATCAACTGGGACAAGTGGTAATAAAATCTGAAATGGGTAATTTATCTACCGGGTCTCAACATTATTTATTAAATACAGAAGGGTTAAATAACGGCTTGTATTTCTTAAGTATTAAAACAGGCAATGGCACCATCACTAAAAAAATAGCGGTGAATAAATAAAACAGCTAAATAATAAACAAAAAAAAGAGTTGCACAGCGCTGTGCAACTCTTTTTTTTGTTTAACACTCTCTGTTGTGGTTAATGACAAACCACTATCTTTTTTGTAGAAACCATATTCTCATCTATTATTAATGAATAAAAATAAATTCCTGCGGGTAAGTCTTCTGTATTAAGTTTAGCAATACCTTGTTTATCATTCAATGTAATTTGTTTTATTTCTTTTCCAATTAAATTATACAACACAAGTTTTGCTTTTTGAGGATTACCTGTTATAGTATAATTAACAGAAACGAAAGAGGAAGATGGATTAGGGTAAGCATCCGAAATAATTTGGTTCGCCTCTGTTGTTTCATTAATTCCCAAAGTAGTAAAATATTTTAACGTAACATCCATCGTGTCATTTAAATTAAGAGTATCAAAAAAAGTATAACGTACCATTTTCATGATAGTTGTCGGTCCTGCATTCATTACCGCATGAAAACCATTATGAACAAAATTAACAGTATCGTGAGAATTTATATATAATGACAGATTAGATAAGTTAAGAGTGGGGGAATAACACAATCCTCCGAAGCAAAATTGAGTTTGATCAGAAGCATCAATTGTAATTATATTTCTTCTAACCTTATACGTTTTTCCATTCATTGAAGAATTATTTATCAGTATTTGGGTGGTTGTACTTGAAGACGGTGTAATAAAAACGTCAACTACAGAATGAGAAACCACATTGTGATTGTCATCCAAAAGAACCAAACTTTGGCTATAAACGAAAACAGAAAACGATAATAAGTTTAATAAAACAATAATTTTTTTCATAATAATAATATTAATAGTTAATAAAGAATGCAAAAGTAAGAAATCTTGTTCTATCTGCCAAAAGAAGGGGTAAATAATAATTTATTAAAAAAGTATTGCCGATTTAAAAAAAGTATTTACATTCGTATCCTGAAATAAAAATAGTTACTTTAAATTTAACCTAAAAACAAAAAACAATGAAAAAAATTACATTATTTATTAGCGCGTTAGCTTTGAGTTGTACAATGTTCGGACAATCTCAAAGATTATGTCTTGCTGAAGAATTTACACAGGCATCTTGCCCACCGTGCGCGGCTGCAAATCCTTATTTTAATCCACTAATGGCTGCAAATACCACAAAAGCAGTTACCATTAAGTATCAAACATCATGGCCAGGAGTTGACCCGATGAATGCACAAAACATGACGGATGTGCAGACAAGAGTTACTTATTATAATGTAACAGGTGTGCCTGACGGAAAATTGGATGGAACCGATTTTTATCCGGGAACTATTACACAGGCAACTATTGATGCTGAATATGCTGTACCATCACCATTTACCATTAACATTTCACATACTTTTAATGCTACGGTTGATTCCGTATTTATTACTTGTGTTATCACAGCTTCTCAAAGTTTCACAGCCGCTTCGGCATCTTCTTTAAAGGCGCAAGTTGCCATGATAGAAAAAGACATTACTTTTGCTACTGAACCGGGAACTAACGGTGAAACAGACTTTCCTCATGTGATGAGAAAAATGTATCCGGATGCAAATGGTACCTCATTGCCCATGACATGGACTAACGGACAAACTCAAACACTTACATTTGCTGAAGCAATTCCTGCTTATATATATGGCAAATCACAAATAGCTATTGTTGCTTTTGTTCAGGACGGTGCTGCTGCTACTGGCAATGTAAAACAGGCAGGATATAGTGCCCCAATTCCACTTCCACTTGATGCAGGAGCTACTGCACTTGTTGTTCCTGCAATACAGTGTACCACTACTTTTACACCGACTGTAACTATAACTAATTTTGGAGCTACTACTTTAACTTCATGTACAATCAACTATAAAATTGATAATGGAACTGTAATGACTCAATCCTGGACTGGCACACTTGCAAATGGTGCAACTACAACAGTTACCTTACCTTTACAAACTACTACAGTAGGAGGCCACACTTTCACAAGTTATACAACCGCACCTAACGGTGGAACTGATTTTGACAATACCAATAATCAAACTGTTAAAACATTTGCAATTATGGCAGCACCAACCTCTACTCCTCTTGTTGAAGGTTTTGTTGCTCCAGCTTTTCCTCCAACAAACTGGGTGGTAGTATCGCACAGTACTTATCCTTGGGTTCGCGCAACTAGTGCCGGTGGTTTTGGTACTTCCTCTACTTGTGCAGAAGCTAACTTTTTTGCTGATGGCTCAGGAAATGTTGAAGATATGTATGTTAAAGCTACAAATTTAACAACCACATTAGCTCATTCCGGGATGACTTTTGATGTGGCTTATGCAAAATATGCTACTAATCCTGCTTTTTATCCAGACCAATTAGATGTTGAGGTTTCTACTGATTGTGGTGCTACCTGGACAAATGTTTACAGTAAGACAGGAAATGCTTTATCAACTGCACCTGTTGATTCGGCCGGATCTTTTACTCCTTCTGCTTCTCAATGGAGAAAAGAAAATGTTGATTTAACTGCTTATAATAACCAAATAAATGTATTGATTCGTTTTAGAGCTACAAGTGGTTATGGTAACAATTTATATGTTGATAATATCAATATATTCAGCAGTGCTTCGATGGTAGGTGTAAATGATATTACTTCAACTACTATTAACTCTTTAGAAGTTTATCCTAATCCGATTAACGACAACGCTACTGTTGATTTTAACTTAGCTAATGCCGCTAATGTTGAAGTTACAATGAACAATTTGTTAGGACAAACTGTTTACTCTTCCTCTTTGGGGCAGTTAAGTAATGGTAATCACACAATGAAAATTGATGCTTCTAAATTAAATGCAGGCATTTACTTTATCACTTTAAATGTTGCTGATGGAAAAATCACTAAAAAAGTTTCTATCAATAAATAATAACTATTGAATTTTAATAAATCAGCAGTATGGTCTGTTATTTGACTCATTACTGCTGATTTATTTTTTTATCGTGTTACCAAACTAAACTATTATGAAAAAAATTGTTCTTGGAATTATTGCAATCTGTGTCTGTATTAACTTTTCTATTGCACAGCAAACCATTGGCGCAGCCGATGTAAAAACGGTGGATGGGAAAACTGTAAACACATCAAAATTTGCTAACGATGGCAAGCCAATGATTATCAGTTTTTGGGCTACCTGGTGCAAACCATGCAAAAAGGAACTGGATGCTATTTCTGAAAACTATGCCCAATGGCAAAAAGAAACAGGTGTTAAATTAATTGCTGTTTCTATTGACGATTCGCGCAGTGCTGGAAAAGTGGGAACAGATGCAAAAAGTCATGGCTGGGATTATGAAGTATATGTGGACGAAAACCAGGATTTTAAACGGGCAATGAATGTGAACAATGTACCGCATACTTTTATTGTTGATGGAAAAGGAAACATTGTGTGGCAACATAACTCGTATGCCGAAGGAGATGAAGAGCATCTTTTTGAAGTACTTAAAAAGGTTGCAAAAGGAGAAAAGGTTTCTGATTAAGTAAAACAATAATAATAAATATTTGATTTTTGTGAATAAAATAAAACTACAACTACTCTCTGCCATTATTTGCGGAATCATTTATAGCAGCATTTCTGTTGCACAATTAAATACAGGTAATTTAAGCAATGTTGCGTTAGGTGAAGTACATGGCAACTTCCAGGTAGATGCTCAATATTATATTCCCGATTCCACAATTGGAGCTCCTAATGTTCCCGAAAAGATGCTTTCCAACGGCTTTGCTAATTTAATTTATACACGAGGAAAATTTACTGCCGGTGTTCGTTACGAAAGTTATTTGAATGCATTGCAGGGTTTCGATTCGCGTTACCAGGGTAATGGAATTGAATATCGGTTTGCCACCTATAAATCTGATGCGTTAGAAGTAACGGTAGGTAATTTT
>JANYDQ010000267.1 GCA_025363555.1 Bacteroidota bacterium
GAAATTTGAAAATACCATTGCAACTATAATTGTTGTCTTAAAGATTAATTTTTTCATTACGTTCGTTGTTTATTTTGTTTCTAAAAGTTCTTGTTGCGATAAAAGCTCATTGTGCGTTTCTTAGCATTGCTGATAACGGTCGGGGCTTTGCGAAGTTTTTTTATTGGGGTTTTCCGCAGACACTTTAAAGTTAGCAAGTCTGCCCCAATAAAAAAATTTACGCAAAGCCCGTGTTAGTTGCAGTTGTTTGTCTTTCGTGTCAAGTGTTTCAAGCGTTATTGTATTATTATTTTCTTGTTGCAAATGTTTTTCTGTTCGTCTGTTGTCTGCACGAAATAAATCCCTGCTTTCATTTCGGCTTTGTCTATTACAAGTTGTTTGCCTGTGAAGTTTATTATTTTTATTTCTTGTCCAAGCAGGTCAGTAATTCTTATTGTTGTTTTCTTTTGCAGTTCGCTAAAAGTAATTGTTGTTTGTGAAGTGAAAGGGTTAGGGGCAATTGTCATTGTGGTTTCTTTTGAAAGGTCAGGAACGAGTGCTGTTGAAGCATTTTGAACGATAAGATTAAATCCTGTTGTTCTGTAGATGTTTCCCAAATAATCTTTACCAATAATATGACAATATTCACAAGAGTCGCCTGATGCAACATATACTTTCATACAGACATTATAAACTGTGTCCATAGCATAAGTATGAGTAGGTGCATTAAGCGTTGAAGTTATACCATCACCAAAATCCCAATGAAAACCAGTTGCTACATTTGATGTTATACTATCAACATATAAATTAAATGTGTTTAGTGTAGAATCATAAGTTGTTGTGTAGTGGGCAACACAAGTGGAAGGATAAATAGAAACAAAATTACCAAGTGCCAATGGAGTATTCCCGACAATAATTGAATCTATAAAAGTATTAGTAGCTGTGTTTATAACTCCTAAATCATTATTAATTGTATTGGTAAAATACACTCTGCTACCATCTTGGTTTACAGACATTCCATAAGGAACTCCATCAAAAGGAATTGTAGCCGATACAGTATCTGTAGAAGTATTTATTACACTAATAAAACTACTACTACCATTCGCAACATATACCTTTGTTCCATCAGGAGTTACACATATACCTATAGGACTAGAGCCAAGAGGAATTGTCGCAGTAACAGCATTTGTAGCTGTGTTTATTACACTTATGGAACTGCCAGAGTTATTCGCAACATATACTTTGCTTCCATTGGGGCTTACACATATACCCATAGGCATAGTACCAACTGGGATTGTAGCTATAACTGCATTTGTAGAAGTATTTATTACACTTACCGTTCCATCGCTATAATTCGTAACATATAGCTTGCTACCACTAGGGTTCACAGCAAGGTTCCAAGGACCAGTACCTACTGTTATTGTAGCAGAAACAGTATTTGTAGCTGTGTTTATAACACTTACTGAACTAACCCAAGCATTTGCGGTGTAAACCTTGCTACCATCGGGACTTACGCATACTCCATAAGGTTCAGTACCTACTGGAATTACAGCAGAAATAGTATTGGTTGCGGTGTTTATTACATTTACCGTACTCCCTGTGTCAATCGTAACATAAACCTTAGTTCCGTCTGCACTTGCTGATACTGCATAAGGATATGTACCAACTGAAATTGTAGCTGTAACGGTATTAGTTGCAAGATTGATAACTGATACGGTGTTATCAAGACTGTTGGGTATGTATGCAGTTTGTGCAATACTAAAACTTACTGACATTATAATCAGCATTAATGTTGTGATGCAATTTGTTTTCATTTTGTTTTGATTAAATTGTTTTTAATTATTTATTTTGATTTGTTCTTTTGCTTACTCTGTTCGGTTTTCGGCTACCCCGTTGGTTAGGCTCGGTTCTTCCAATTGCAACTAACTACTTTATACCCGATAACCTTCGCATATCTCTCCATTTTGGAGTAGATAACCGAAGGTTTTGTTTCGGGTATTTTGTCAAATGTAATCATTTCATAAATCATCAAATGCACTTTTAACATTTTCTTCCGGTTATAGGAGTTTCCCCTCCAAACTTA
>JANYDQ010000273.1 GCA_025363555.1 Bacteroidota bacterium
GTGTTAAGGAAATAGTTAATATTAAAAGTTTCATATCGTATTTGTTTTAGTTTCTATTTGTCATCTTGTCTGTTATTCATTCCGTTTCTTGTTGTCGTGTCGCGTTCGTTACACTCGGTCTTCTGCTTGCCGATAACGGTCAGGGCTTGCCGAAGTGCCGCCTTGCACACGCTTCAAAATTAGCAATAAGCTGTCTGGCGGCATTTTCGGCAAGGCGATGTTATCGGATGTTTTTCTTTCTTGTCGCACGTTTCAAGTGTTATTGTATTATTATTTTGTTATTTGTTACGTTCTTCTTTTCGTTTGTTGTCTGCACGAAATAAATACCTGATTTCATTTCACCTCTGTCAATTGTCAGCTGTCTGCCTGTGAAGTCAATTTCTTTTAATACTTCACCAAGTACATTCATTATTTTTACTGTCGTGTGCTTTTGCTCTTCACTAAAAGTCATTGTTGTTTGAGCGGTAAAAGGGTTTGGGGCAATTGTAATAGTTATTTCTTTTGATATGTCAGGAACAACAACAGTTGTATTATTTTGTACATTTATTGTGAAACCTACTGTTCTATAAATGTTTCCCAAATAATCTTTTCCGATAATATGACAATATTCGCAAGAATCTCCCAATGCGGTAAATATTTTCATACAAACACTATAAGTGGTATCAACTGTGAATGTATGCGAAGGAGCAGCAAGATTTGATGTTGTTCCATCACCAAAATCCCAATGATACGCGGTTGCTAAAAAAGATGAGATACTATCAACATTTAATGTAAATGTATTTAGTGTTGAATCGTAAGTTGTTGAATAGTGAGCGAAGCAAAGAGGATTGTAAGTGGAAATAAAATTACCAAATGCGTTGGGACCGTTACCAACACTTATTAAAGCAGAAATAGTATTTGTGGCAGTGTTTATTACATTTACGGTACCTGATATAATAGCATTCGTTACATATAGCTTACTTCCATCAGGACTAAAAGACACGCCATAAGGCTGGGTATTGCCAACTACAATTGTAGCCGAAACAATATTACTAAGAGCGTTTATTACACTTATAGTACTGTCATTATAGTTTACAGCATATACTTTACTACCATCAGGACTAATAGCAACACAAACAGGATTAGTACCAACCGTAATTGTAGAGGAAACAGTATTTGTGGTGGTGTTTATTACACTTACTGTATTAGTTCCACCGTTCGCTACATATACTTTACTTCCATCAGGGCTTAGTGAAACGCCAACAGGAGCAGCACCGACTGTAATTGTATCCGTAACTATATTTGTAATCGTGTTTATAACACTTAATGTGTTGTCGCCATTATTAGCAACATATACTTTGCTACCATCAGGACTGACACAAACACCCACAGGCTGAATACCAACTGTGATTGAAGCACCAACGCTATTGGTTGCTGTATTTATTACACTTACAGAATTCGTTCCTCCAATTGCAACATATACACTGTTGCCATTCGGACTAACAGACAGACCTAGAGGTGAAAAACCGACTGCAATTGTTGCTATTACACTATTGGAAGCAGTATTAATTACACTTATTGTATTATCATTTACGTTTGTAATATAAACCTTGGTTCCATCAGGACTTACAGATACACCATAAGGTCTATAACCAACTCTAATTGTTGCTGAAACCGTATTCGTTGCGACATTAATAACAGACACTGTACTATCAGTAATGTTCGTTACATAAGCTGTTTGTGCAAATATGTTTATACTTAATAAAGCAATTATAATAGTTGCGTGAATCTTTTTCATTTCGATATGGTTTTTATTTATTGTTTTTTAATGTTTCTTTCGTTGTGTTCAAGTTGCGATGCACATTCTCAAAATATCCGATAACGGTCAGGGCTTGCCGAAGTGCCGCCTTGCACACTCTTCAAAATTAGCAGAAAGCTTGCTGGCGGCATTTTCGTCAAGCTTATGTGCTTGTTGCACAACTCACAAGCAAATGTAGAAAACTTTTGAGAAGTGGGGTGAAAAATTACAGGAATAGTTAAGAACTTTGCAGCACTATGCAAGGAAAAAAAACACAGCAGGAACAACTATTTGTAAGTTTTCAATTAAGCGAACGAGTCCCCAAAGACAGCTTCTATCGAAGATTGAAAGAGAAATTGAATTTGGAATTTCTACGTCCTCTTACACAAAAGTATTATGGAACAGAGGGACAAAAAAGTATTGACCCGGTGGTGTTTTTTAAACTGATACTGGTGGCTTACATAGAAAACATTACCAGCGACCGCAGGCTCATGGAGCATTGCAGCATGCGGATGGATATTTTATACTTTCTTGATTATGGTATTGACGAAGAACTACCCTGGCATAGTACCGTTAGCCGTACACGTCAATTGTATGACAGTGAACTATCGGAAGAATTATTTTCAAAAGTATTTTCATTATGTGTAGAGAGTGGAATGGTGAGCGGACATACGCAAGCCATTGACAGTGCTTATATAAAAGCCAATGCTTCGATGGACAGCATTGAGAAGAAAGTGCCTACACAGGAAGTAAAAGAATTTTTGGAGCAGAGCAGTAAAGAAAATAACAAACCTGTTCGCAAAGCCAAGGGGAATAAAGCAAGCGAAGAACAGAAAACAATAACATCATCAGAAAAAGACCTGCGGGAGTTGGACACACGCAACAAACGGTTTGAAGAAAAAAAGGTGGAGCAGTTTGGAAGTAAAGTAGAAAACACGTTTCAAAGCTACAGCAACCAAACGCATTACAGCCCTACCGACCCCGATGCAAGAATATCTACCAAGCCCGGCAAACTGCGCCAACTCAACTATCTATGCAGTATGGCAGTGGACACAGGGCAAGGTGTCATCAGCCATATTCAGGCAGATTATGCAGATAAAAAAGACAGTCGTTACACGTTGGATATTACCAAAAAGACTCAAGCGGAGTTGAAGAAAAATAATTACACAATGGAGAATCTGTTAGCCGATACGGGCTATTCCAGTGGAAGTAATTATCATGAATTGGAACAACTAAACCTTACTGCCTACATTCC